>DBGBVX010000055.1:0-3673 GCA_048370055.1 Candidatus Gallimonas sp.
GTAACGGACGCCGGCATCAAAAAGGCGGTGACCGCGCTCGGTTACGGGGCGTTCGATTACGGAAAAGTTCCCCCAAAAAAGAAAAAGCGTTTTACGCTCGGCGTGCGCTTTCTGCTTTCGCTGATCCTGCTGATTCCCGAAATGTATTTTGCGATGGGGCATATGATGGGCCTGCCCGTGCCGCACGGCTGGCTCAACTACGGGTTTCAGGTCGGGCTGACGCTTGCGATCCTGCTCATCAACGGCCGGTTCTTTGTCAGCGGCGTGCGCGCCGCCTGGAAGCGCGTGCCGAACATGGATACGCTGGTCACGCTGGGCGCGGCCGTCTCGTTCATCTACAGTCTGGTCATGGCGATCCTGGCGCCTGAGGAGCCGACGCTCTTCTTTGAGTCCGCAGCCATGATCGTCACGCTCGTCACGCTCGGCAAGTGGTTGGAGGATAAGAGCAAGCGGCGCACGGGGCGGGAGATCGAAAAGCTCCGCCGTCTCGCGCCCGATACCGTCACCGTCGAGCGGGAGGGGCGGGAAGAGAAGGTCGCACTCTCCGAAGTCGCGGTGGGGGATATCCTCGTCGTCAAGCAGGGCGAATCCGTCGCGGTGGACGGCACCGTGTGCGGGGGGCACGCCTTTGCCGATCAGTCTGCGGTCACGGGTGAGAGCCTGCCCGTGGAGCTCACGGAGGGCGCGCACGCCATGAGCGCTTCCCTCGTCACGAGCGGATACCTCAAAATCAGGGCGGAAAAGGTGGGCGAGGATACCATGCTTTCCTCCATCATCCGCATGGTGCGCGAGGCGGGCGTGAGCAAGGCGCCCATTCAGAAGCTTGCCGATAAGATCTCGGCGGTATTTGTACCGGCGGTGCTCACGGTCGCCCTCGTCACCTTTCTTGCATGGCTGTTTTCAACGTGGGACGTTGCGGCGGCGTTCAACTTCGGCGTGAGCGTCATCGTGATCTCCTGCCCGTGCGCGTTGGGGCTTGCAACGCCCGTCGCCGTCATGGCGGCAACGGGGCGGGGCGCAAGCATGGGCGTGCTCGTAAAATCCGCCGAGGCGCTGCAGCGGGCGGCGGACGTCGGCACGGTACTGCTCGATAAGACGGCGACCATCACCGAAGGCAAGCCGCGCGTCGTGCAGTTCGAGGCATACGGCGAAGAAGAGGCGGCAAAGCGCGTCGCTTACGCGCTCGAAAGCAAACTCAACCATCCGCTTGCGCAGTGCATCGTGGAATACTGCGGCACGGGCGGCGAAGCCGAGGGCGTGGAGTACGTCGTCGGGCAGGGCGCGCGCGGCAGGGTGGACGGCAGGGAATATTTCCTCGGCAACGACCGCATGATGACGGAGCGCGGGCTGTTCGCGGAGGAGATGCAGAGCAAATTCGCCGCGCTCTCCGCCGAGGGCAAGACCGTCCTGTTCCTTGCGGATGAAGAGAAGATCCTTGCGCTCTTCGCGCTCGCCGATACGCTCAAAGCGGGCAGCAGGGAGGCTGTGGCGGCGCTCGGGGAGCTTGGTATGTCGGCATACATGCTCACGGGCGACAACGCCGCCTGCGCAAAATATATTGCGGAGAGCGCGGGGATCCCCGCGGACAGGGTATACGCCGAAGTGCTCCCCGAAGATAAGCTCACCTATGTAAAGGAGCACAAGGCGCGGAACGCGGAGCTTGGCAAGCATGCGCGGAAGGGGGTCGCGATGATCGGCGACGGCATCAACGATTCCCCCGCGCTCAAAGAGGCGGACGTGGGCGTCGCCATGGGCAACGGAACGGACGTGGCGATCGAGAGCGCGGATATCGTGCTCATGGGCGGCGACCTTGCCGCCGCGCCCCGCGCGTTCGCTCTGGCGCGGCACACCATGCGCATCATCAAACAAAACCTCTTTTGGGCGTTCTTCTATAACGTCATCTGTATTCCGCTCGCGGCGGGGTGCTTTGCATGGGCGGAGGTCACGCTCAATCCCATGATCGCGGCGGCGGCGATGAGCTGTTCCTCACTCTTTGTGGTGCTCAACGCCCTGCGGCTCACGCGGTTCATGCGCAAAAAGAAAAATACGGCGATTGCCGATGATCAAGGAGATATTGCTATGAAAAAGACGCTTACGGTAGAAGGCATGATGTGTATGCACTGTGTTGCGCACGTCGAAAAGGCGCTCAGCGGCGTTGCGGGCGTGGAGAAGGCGGAAGTCAACTTAAAGAAAAAGCGCGCCGTCGTCACGCTCGCGGCAGACGTCTCGGACGAGGCGCTCCGCGCCGCCGTCAAAGAGGCGGGCTACGAGGTGACGGATATCAGGTAAACCGCAAAACAGGGAGCGGGCTCTTGCAACAGAGCCCGCTTTTCTTTTTTCCGAAAAATGTATGCAAATTCATCTTGCGAAAATAATGGAATTGTGCTATACTCTAAGCGGCACAAAACTTCATTTCCATGCGATGGATACGAATTCGGCATTTCGTATCTCTATTTTCCATTGCATGGGAAGTTTTGTGCCAACAATCGGAGATACAATGCAGGGCGTGTCTTCGGTTGAAGGCACGCTTTTTTTTGTTCCTGCAAGTATTCTTCGGAGGCAGTAAAATGAAAAGAAAACTTTTCGTGTTCCTTTGTTCCGCGTTTATGCTCGGCGCGTGCGCGTTCGGATTTGCCGCGTGCGATAACGGCGAGCAAACGGGGAACGAACCGCACGAGCATACCTATTCCGCGGAATGGGCATATAACGAAACCGACCATTGGCGCGCCTGTACGGTTGCGGGGTGTAACGAGGCGACGGATAAAGCCGCACACACTTGGGATAACGGCGCGATTACCACGGAGCCGACCTGCACGAAAAAGGGCGAAAAGACCTATACTTGTACGGTATGCAACGCGGCAAAAACGGAAGAAATTGCAACGACTGACCATACCTTTTCGGATAAGTGGGAAAGCGACGAAACCCACCATTGGCACAAGTGCGAAAACTGCGACGAGATAAGCGGCAAAGCGGAACATTCGTATAATGCGGACGGCGTTTGCGTGTGCGGGCATGTCAAGCCGAATACCGATCCTATGCCCGAATTTAACCCTATCGACACGCTGGACGAACTGTATAACACGCCGAAGCCCGACGAAAATGACTTTACGGAAGAAAAGTACGGTGCGAATTATGCGTTATTCTACGAAAACGCCGTAAAGGAATACAACGCCGCACAGGATATGCAAAGGGCGATTTATAATAACCTTGATAAAAATGTAAAAGACATTATGGGGTATAAAACTGTTGGCAGTGAATATGACAAAACTAAAACTTCAAACGCAAAATGGGAACTTTTGTCAAGTCAAAATAATAACGTGCTTGATACTATAAGAATGTTTTTTAATTATAAAAAATCAGATACAAATACTTACTATTACATTACAAGTGTTATACCGAGTGCGGAAGTTACATTAGAAAGTTTAGCAGAAAATACTTTGGACTATGAAAAAGCCTTTGATTTAAGTCGTGAGGGCGCACAGTTTAACAGGGAATATCAATTTTCTTACGACCTCGCGGTTACGATACAATATAAAGACCTCTTGACGGCAATCACGACAAAAATCGGCACAAAATTAGACGGCAACGTGCAATCATTTATTAAAGTTGATGGCGGTGGTGTGGATTTAATCTTACAAGGACAAGCAAGTAATTTTTCAATATTAAACATAGG
>DBGBVX010000056.1:0-4422 GCA_048370055.1 Candidatus Gallimonas sp.
ATAATTGTTTGAGACGTCGATATCGGATGAACGGGCAAGAAGTGCGGAAACTGTTTGCATGCGGCCGAACGCCTGCGATAAGGAGGAAATGCAATGAAAAAGAAACTGGCGGTTATCATGGCGGGCGCGCTCGCGCTCACGTCCTGCGGGATGCTGGCGGGTTGTGGCGAGAGCGACAACGTCGAGCCGGGCGCAACGGAGATCACGATCTACCTGCAGGATTTCGAAGAGTGGGAAAATGATTACAGGCGCGATCTCATCAACGAGTTCAATTCCGATATGAGCGACGGTATTCAGCTTGTGCCGCGTTTTTTTCAGGACGACGCCTACACCGACGCGCTCGCCGCGGCAAGAGAAAACGGAACAGCGCCCGATATCTTCATGTGCAGCTACGGCAATCTGTACGGAACGGTCGTATCCAAGGACTATGCGGCTCCGCTCAACGATCTGCTCGATCAGAAGTATTTTGACGATATCGTGGACAGCGTAAAACCCATGGTCAATTTTAACGGCACATACTACGCTTACCCGCAGCTTACCGAGCCCGGCGCGATGTTCTTCTATCGCAAGGACTATTTTGAGCAGGCGGGCGTCACCAAGGTGCCGCAGAGCTGGGCGGAATTGCTCGACGCTTGCGCAAAGGTGAAGAACATCCTCAAAAGAGGGCAGTACACCATCGGGCTTCCCATCAACTCGGCTCTCGGTTGGGCGACCTACGGTTTGCAGCAGAACGCAAGCGGCGGCGTCGCGCTCACGGACGATTGGACGGAGTGCCGCGTCGACTGTCAGGGCTACCGCGATCTGTGCGGTCTGTGGTACGATCTGTACAGCGGCGGCTATGTTCCTGCGGGCAACGTCTCTTCGCGCGGATATAACGACATCATCGAAGGTCTCTGTCAGGATAAGCTCGCCATGACGTTTGCGGGTTCCTGGTCGATGGCGACCATTATGGACGTCTATCCTGATATGAAGGATATTATCGGCTATGCGCCGCTGCCTACGCTCACGGGAGAACCCGGTACGACTTCCTCCAACGGCGGGTGGACGTACTGCATCTCTTCCACAAGCGAAAACAAGGAGAAGGCGGCGCGCGTGCTCGAGTGGATGTTCTGCGAAAATACGGAGCGTACGGCACGATATTTCGAAGCCGGATATTACTCCAAGTCGGCGGTCAACAAGAGCGTTCAGGAGTACCTTAACGAGACCGTTTCCGACGAGTTCTCCGATTGGCTCACAGTACTCAACGACGTTTCGAGCAAGGGCATCCCCGAACCGACCTATTCGTGGGAGATCTCGCTCGCAGTTTCGGGCATGCTCGAATATGTGGCGCTCAATGCCGGCGGAAATAAGGATCAGCTCATCGAATCGCAGATCGCGGCGTGCGTCACCAAGATCGAACGGCTGATGGAGATCCAGGGCTCTAATCCGATATACAGCGGATCGTAACACGGGAGATATGAGATGACTGATTTCAATCCTATGTACAGACCCGATAAAAAGCGGAGCAATCGCTTTTTCTATCGGCATCAACAATCGGCTTATCTCATGTTGCTGCCCGCCTTCCTGCTTCTCACCGTCTTTGTCGTCGTACCGCTCATCATGGCGCTCGTGCGCAGTTTTCAGGATTACAGCACGGGGGAGTTCGTTTGGTTCTATAACTATGAATATATCCTCGGTCTTGAATCGCTGTTCAAGGATGGCGTAGCCTCCGATTTCCTCATCTCGTTTGGCAACGCGCTCATGTTCACGGCGATCATCACCGTTGTCATGGTGGTCATAGCCTTCCTGTTTGCGCTCGTGCTCAAAAACATGAACAACCGCGTGGGCGCCGTGGCAAAGGTGGTCATCTATGTGCCGTTCTTCATCTCCGGCATCATTGCGTCCATCATCTTCTCATTGCTCACCAATTACGGCGGGGGACTCATCAACTCCATCCTGATCTCTCTCGGGAAAGAACCCGTCGCGTTCGAGACGGAGGGGATCCTGCCCTACATTGCGGTCATTGTTCCCACGATCTGGCTCAGCTTCGGGTATAACACGCTCGTTATGTACGCCGGGATCCTGAATATCCCAAAGGAGTACTATGAAGCGGCGAGCATCGACGGCGCGAACGGATGGCAGAAGATGACCTACATCACGATCCCCAACATGAAGAACTATCTTGTGCTCATCGTGATCAATCTTGTGACGACGAACATGCAGATGATGGAAGTCCCTTACATGATGACGGGAGGCGGTCCGCTCAACAAGACCATGACGCCCGTTCTGTATCTGTTCAACTGCTTCCGCGACGCGAACAGACCCGAGAACGTGACGATCGCAGGCGCGATCATCGTTATGATCTTTATTGCGATTGTGAACATCTTCGTCTTTAAGGCGGTGCGCTCTGAAAAGAGTCAGGATATGTGAGGAGGGGATACGGATGAAAAAGAAGAGAAGTCTGCCGCAAAAAATCTTTTATTATGCCGTTACGGTGCTCGTTATAGCGATCATCCTGTTTCCCATCATCTGGATGCTGCCCGCGGCGTTCAAGTCGCGGCGGGAGATATGGCAGATCCCCAATACGTTCTGGCCCGAAGATTTCACGTGGTCGAACTTTGAAAAGATCTTCACGCTCGACCACAACGGATACAACTTCATGCAGAGCCTTGGCGCGACGCTCCTTGTCGCCTCGGTGAGCGTGGTTTGCTCGCTTGCGGTGAATATGATCGCCGCCTATGTGTTCGCACGGTTGGAGTTCCGCGGCAAGAAGTTTTTATGGGTCTACTTTATCGCGACGATGTTTATCCCTAGCATCACCATCCTGCTCACGTCCATCCGCGTGGTAAGCGTGCTCGGCATGACGGATACCATCTGGGTGCTCATCGTTCCGGGATTGGTGTCGGGATACAACGTATTCTTTTTCCGGCAGTTCTATCTGGGTATGCCCGCCTCGCTCGAAGAGGCGGCGGCGATCGACGGCTGTTCGCCGCTGAAAATATTCCTTCGCATCTTTTTGCCCATGTCGGTCACGCCCATGATCATTATCGGCGTCAGCACGTTCATGGGGTATTGGAACAGCTTTATGTGGCCCACGCTCACCATCGTGAACAACTCTTCGCTCGCGCAGGTGATGCAGGTCATCCGCGTGCTCAAAACGAGCTATTCGGGCGAGTACGGCGTGGTCATTGCGGCAACTTTGCTCGCGATCATTCCTCCGCTGCTCATCTTTGCGATCTTCCAAAAAAAGATCGTGGCGGGGATCGCGATCAGCGGCTTGAAATAATTATCAGGAGAATAGGAAATGAAACACTTTATCGCCAACGATTTGTCGACGATATGTCTTAAGCGGAGCGCCAAACGTTGCCGCGCGTCGAGTTACGACAGAAACGGGGGCAATGAGGACAGGGTATATCTTGCGCCCGGCGAAACGTTCGAATTTGCCCGCATGGAGCAGCCCGGCTGTATCCGCCATATCTGGATCACGCTTGCGAACGAGGGCTTTGAGCTCGAACGCAACTGTTTCCGCAAAACGCTGCTTCGCTTTTATTGGGACGGAAAAGACTACCCGAGCGTTGAGGCGCCCATCGGAGACTTCTTCGGCATGGGGCACGGCATCAGCAAAAATTTTGTATCCGCCCCGCTGCAGATGAGCCCGGAGGACGGAAAAGGGTTCAACTGCTGGTGGCCCATGCCGTACCGCAGCGCCCGTCTCACCGTAACGAACGAGTGTAAAACCAAACTTGTATTTTACTACTATGTAGATTACGAAGAATATCCGGAGGCGGACGAAGACTTGTGCTATTTCCATGCGGCGTGGCGCAGGGAATGCCCCACAAAGGGGGTGGACGAAAGCAAGTTCGCCAACCATAACGCGTGGTGCTTTGAAGAGAGCAACCTCTCGGGCGAGGGAAATTATCTGGTGTTACATACGCGCGGCAAAGGGCATTACTGCGGCTGTAACGTCAATATCCACAATCTTTCCACATCCGGTCTGTGGGACTGGCCCGGCGAAGGGGACGATATGATCTTCATCGACGGCGATACAGAACCCACGCTCAACGGCACGGGAACGGAGGACTATGTGAACATGGCGTGGTGCCCTACGCAGGAGTACAGCGCGCCGTATCACGGGCTCATCCTCGGCGGCAGGGATAACTGGAAGGGCAAGATCACCTATTACCGCTATCATATTGCCGATCCCATCATGTTTGAAAAGGAAATCAAAGTAACGATAGAACACGGGCACTGCAATCATCGCAGCGACGACTGGTCTACCACAGCGTATTGGTATCAGACGGAACCTGCGAAGATCGAATGGGAGATGCTCCCCGTGGAGGAGCGGCTCCCTGTGGACGAAGAGATTTTAAGGAGGGAAAACAGGATCGTAAAAGAGAAACTTTAAGAGGGGTAATCAACGCATACAAAAACGATAAGGAAAAA
>DBGBVX010000057.1:0-2042 GCA_048370055.1 Candidatus Gallimonas sp.
CGCTCTTCTATGGTAAAATGGTGGTAGTTCATACAGATCTCCTTTGACGTAAATTGGTTTCGCAACTCTATTTTACCACAGATTTGTATGAACTACTTTTTTTCTCCCTCATCTGTTGCACTTAATAGTATAATTCACCCTGAGCACAGAGATCGCGGCGCATCTGTTCAAAAATCTCCAAATGGCGCACCTCGTCCGCACGGATCCCCTCGATCGCCGAACGGATCTCCCCGTCGGTGACGACGCGCAGCACGCGGTCATATTCCGCGATCGCGCATCGCTCCGCACGGATATCCGACTCGAGCATCTGAGAAAGCTGCTTGACGTAGTCGACGTTGGACGCGGAATAATACGCCACGGGATAGGGCGGACAGGCGGTAAACACGGGCGGCACGCCCAAAGAGACGAGGATGGAGCCGATCTTTTCGAGATGGCGCATCTCCTCGACGGCGATCTTCAGAATGATCTTCGCCTCCTTCTCCTTTCCGCATCCGCCCAATAAAATCGCCTGATAGACATACTGCAATACCGCCGTAAGTTCCCCCTCCCGCCCCGCATACGCGGGCGAGAGCGCACGGAGCAGATCGGCTTTATTTTTTTCCATCGGCATCCCCCCCTTTTTCTCTCCATCCTATGCAATTCGGGCGGCGCACGGTGCGACAAACGCTTGCAATTTTTCCCGCGATGTGATACAATTCTGTGCGTTTGAGATCAATTTGCATTTGAGGCAGACGATCATGGATGAAACGACGTTCAAACGGCTGATCGAAAATAAAACGAGAAAGCCCGACCCCATGCGCTATAAAAACGCGGTGGTCAAATACCGCCGTGCGGGGAACAGCGGGCTCAAACTCCCCGAGCTTGCGTTGGGGCTTTGGCATAACTTCGGCAGTTTCGATAATTTCGAGGTCATGCGCGACATGGTGTTCACCGCCTTCGACAACGGCATCACCATGTTCGACATCGCCAATAATTACGGTCCGCGCGGCGGCTCCGCCGAGGAAAACTTCGGCAGGATCCTGCGCGAGAGCTTTGCGGGCTACCGCGACGAGATGATCATCACGACGAAAGCGGGTTTCCCGATGTGGCGCGGTCCCTACGGAACGGGCGGGAGCCGCAAATACCTCACCGCTTCGCTTGACGCAAGCCTGAAACGGCTCGGACTCGACTATGTGGATATCTACTACCACCACCGCCCCGACCCCGATACGCCCGTCGAAGAGACGTGCTACATGCTCCATCAGCTCGTGGAGCGCGGCAAAACGCTCTACGTCGGCATCTCCAACTATAACCGCGAACAGACGGAAGCGGCAGTCAGGGTATTCCGCGAACTGAAAACGCCCTTCATCCTCAATCAGGTGTGCTACAATATGCTCGACCGCACCATCGAGGAGAACGGACTCAAGGCATATGCGGAAGAGGCGGGCTTCGGCATCGTCGTCTACTCCCCGCTCGCGCAGGGACTTCTGACCGAGCGCTATACGCACGGCATCCCCGAGGACAGCCGCATGCGCAAGAGTTGGACGCTCAAAGAAGAGTACCTGACGCCCGCGTTCTTCGAGAAGCTCTCCGCCCTGCGCGAGATCGCGGCGGCGCGCGGACAGACGCTTGCGGAACTCGCGCTCTCGTGGGCGCTCAAAGACCGCGCGGTCTCAAGCGTCATCATCGGCGCGTCCTCTTCCGAGCAGATCATGGAAAACATCAGGGTAAATCCCGAATTTACCGCCGAAGAACTTGCGGCGATCGATAAAATTTGCAAAGCATAAAAACGCGGCTGCGCCGCCAAACGGACGGCAAGCGCAGCCGGATACGCAGGTGTATCGAAGCGGTCATAACGAGGCGGTCTTGAAAACCGTTTGGGTGAAAGCCCACGGGGGTTCGAATCCCTCCGCCTGCGCCAAACGATGAGCAAACGAACTCCGATAAACATCGGAGTTCGTTTGCATTTTACACCAAAAGAGCCAAAACCGAGCCATTCGGTTCGGGCTATTTTGTTTTATACGATATACAAAGACAAAGCAGGCGCGCCCCGATTAACGGGG
>DBGBVX010000058.1:0-16070 GCA_048370055.1 Candidatus Gallimonas sp.
CTTGACATCTACGAAAAAAGTGGGGAAAAGTCATGCCGCAGGCGAAAATCTCATAAAAATAATAGCATGAAAAAACATATTTTTCCGCTTCTGACCCTCTGTGCGGCGTCCGCCGTGCTCCTCACCGCCGCCGCGTGCGCCCCTTACGACTATTCCGACCGCCTCTCCGAGGTGCGGAGCGATCTGTTCATCGCCGAGACGGAGGATTTTACGCTCACGCTCGCGTGCGTGGAACGGGAATACCCGTACGCCGACGACGGCGTTCCCTGCCCCATGACAAAGACGGTGCAGATCACGCTCGCCCCCGCGGGCACGCCCGCGGACAGCGTGGAGATCAGCGTGGGTGAAGGCGCGGAGCAGTGGGGCGGCGACGCCTCCTTCCGCACCGCGTACGGCGACTTTTACCTCTCGCAGGGGGTGGACGAATTCCCCGAAGGGAGCGTGAACGTGACCGTGACGTACGGCGGAACGGAGCACACGCTCGCCGCCACCTCCGTAAAGAACGAGGATACCCTCTCCGCGGGGGAGGCGCTCGAAAAAGCCGTCGCGGCGGAAAAGGAGACGTTGGAACGCATGCAGAAAAACGGCGTGTTCTGCGGAGAACTGTGCATACGGCTGCTCCGCAGGGATAAAAATTACTATTACTTTGCCGTGACGGACGGCACGGAGCGCGTTTCGCTGCTGTTGGACGGCGAAACGGGAGAAGTGCTCGCGCGCCGCGAAGATACGCTCCGCTCCGACCTCTCCTAAGGAAAAGCGCGCCCGTTCCCCCTTTTCGGGAAAAATTCACGCCCGCGCATTTGACAGCCGCACGCGAAAGGCGTATACTGATTGCGATACGCTGAAATTCACTTCGGAGAAAGACCGTGCGGACATTTTACAAGATCATCAAAAAAACGTGCTTCGTCCTGCTCGCCGTACTCATGGGGCTGAGCATGCTCGTCGCGTTGGCGGCGGCGTTCTTCTCGATCGCGGACGGCGCCGTGGACGTTACGGCGCGCACGCTCCCCTCCTATGCGCGGGAAGATATTTCGGACGTGCTCGCAAAAGAGACGTGGACGGAGGAGGACTATGCGCTCCTCTACCGTCAGACGGGGCTCGGAAAAAGCGCGCTCGACGGCATGAAGGAGGATCCGGAGCGCATCCTCACCTTTCAGGAAGCGCTCTTTTACGAGGGCGAACTCGAGCACGATCAGGTCGCCTTTACCACAAAGCGCGACGTGTTCGCGGGCGATTACCGCGCGCCCTTGATCGACCTTGAGGACGGAGACGTGCTCATCACCTCGACCTGCCATACCTTCGGATGGCGCAACGGACACGCCGCCATCGTGCTGAACGGAGACAACGGCACCCTGCTCGAATCCGTATCGCTCGGCACGCCGAGCACCGTCACCTACAACGGCGCGAATTGGTTCCGCCGCGGCACGAATTTTATGGTGCTCCGCCTCAGGGACGCGACTGCGGAAGAACGCGCCGCGATCGCCGCGACGGCGGCGGAGCGGCTCGAAGGCATCCCCTACTCCATCACCGTGGGGCTGTTTTCGCCCAAAGATCAGGGCGAGGCGCCCGCCGAAACGCACTGTTCGCACCTCGTATGGCAGGCGTACCATTATTACGGCTACGACATCGACGCGGACGGCGGCCCCGTATGCACCTGCCGCGACATTGCCGCTTCCGGTCTCTTCGAGGTCGTGCAGGTGTTCGGATTCGACCCCATAGAACTTTGGTAAATAAACGGGCTGCCAAAAATAAGCGGCGGGCGCAGAACTGTGCGCCCGCCGCATTTTTTATGAGACTTTGACCCCGAAGTTCGCCGCAAGGCGCTGATCGCCGTCCGGAAGCCCGATCACGCCGACGAAATCCTTCCCGAGAACATCGAACACGTTCCCCGAGAGCATGAGTTCGGGAAGCCGCCCGACGAGTTTGCCGTCCTTCATCAGAAACGCAAGCTGCACGGGGATCCCGAGATCGCCCGTCGACGTCATGTCTCCGCCCGAAGCGTAGGCAACGTAGATCGCGTCGCCCGCGGCGGCGCGCCCCTCCGCCGTGTTCCCGAAGCGCAGCCCCGTAAAGGCGACGCCGGGAACGCCGTCGTACCGGCTGCCCGCCGAGCCCGAGAGCGGCAGCGAGAAGAGCTGTGCGGAGCGTTTCGTGGTGAGCGCACCGCAGAACACGCCGTCCTTCACAAGATAGAATTTCCCTTCGGGATTGACGACGCCCTCCGCGTCGAAAAACCGCCCCGTATACGGCGGATTGCGATCGATGAGCAGGCTCACCCGATCGCCGAATACTTTCTGCCCCATCTTGCCCGAGAGGAGGCTCGCGCCCGAGGCGTACAGCTCCGCCACAAAATGGCTCAGAAGGGGCGCGACGGCGTCGCACTCGATGACCACGGGAAGTTTTTCCGCAGGCATCGGCACGGGGTTTTCGTATGCGGAAATCATTTCCGTCACTTCGGAAACGACTGCATCTTTATCGTAAACGAAGGCGCGTTTTCCGTAGACCATGTCCATGATATTGGCGCTCTTTTTATCTTTGATCGTCAGCGCGTATTCGAGCGAAGCGTCGTGCGAGAGATAGGACGCGCCCGCGCTGTTCTCGTAAGAGGCCGTCTCGTAAGAGAGATTGATCTTGTTGCCGAAAAGATACCCGGGCGCCTTTTGGGAAAGCTCCTCCAAAAGCGCCCTGAACGCGGGCACGATCTCGTTTACGGGAAGGATCTCCTTCAGCGCGGGGTCATGCCGCACGCCGCCTGCAAGTTCGCAGGGATAGGCGATCCCCTTTTTCAGGCTCTCCGCCGCCTCCCTTTTCAGCGCGGGAAGATCGGCTTTGCCGACTGCCCCCGCAATGCCGATGCAGCCGTTCCCGTAGGCGCGGGCGGTCGCCGTTTCGTTGAAATTTTTGCGGAAGGAAGTCACCTTGCCCGCCGCGACGGATACGCTGTACCCCGTTTCTTCTTTTTTAATGATCTCGTATTCCATGGCGATACCTCACTGAACTCTCATTTTGGAAATGCGCACATACGGACCGCCGAATCCGACGTTCAGGGGCGCCTGTTCCATCTTCCCGCAGCCGCCCGTGACAAAGGAGAAGATCTCCTTTTTATCGGAAAGCCCGTCCACAAGGGAGAGCGTTTCGAACACGTTTCCCGTAATGACGGCGACGCGGACGGGATCGCCGAGCTTGCCGTCCGCGATCTCGTAGCAGAGCGTGGGCGCGATGGTGAACGTGCTCATGCCCGACCCGTGTTTGAGGTCCTTGATGAAATACCCGTGTTTCACGCCCGCAAACAGCGCCTCTTCGGAAAGATCGCCCGCGTCGATGACGGTGGTCGTCATGCGGACGATGGGCTCGAAATCGCACGAGACGGCGCGCGCGTTGCCCGTCGGCTGTTCGCCGAGCTCGACCGCCGTCTCCACGCTGTGCAGCCTCCCCGCAAGCACGCCGTTTTTGATGAGGTACGTCTTGCCCGCCTTCGTGCCTTCGTCGTCATAGGGAACATACCCGCTGCCGAGATCGAGACCGCTGTCGTAAATGGAGAGGATATCCGAGCCGACTTTGCTGCCAAGCGCCCACTCCTTTTTCATCGTCTCGTCGCCGATCATGAAGTCCGCTTCCGACTTATGCCCGAACGATTCGTGCGCGAACACGCCCGCCACCATCGGCGAAAGGATGACGGGATATTCGCCCGCCTCCACGGGCTTTGCATTCTTCATAAAGAAGGTATTTTCTTTTACGAACGCGTCGATCTCCTCCGTGCGGACGGCGTTTTTGAGCGCGTCATAGCGCACGTCGGCGCGCTGATAGGCGTTCTGAAGATTGTTCTCCCCTTCCGCGAGCGCAAACGCGACGCTCACGCCGCACGTTTGGAAATCGTATTTCAGCTCGGCGCCCTTGCTCGAATAAAACTCGTAATCGCTGTGACGGTCGATATAGCGCGCCATCGTCATCTTCACTTCGTCGCCGCGCACGCTCTCCGCCGCCGCGCGGACGAGCGCCGTCTTTTCTTCGAGCGGAACGTCGGCGACCGAACAATCGGAAAAGCGCAGGCATTCGTCTTTATTGACCTCGAACGCCTGCACGACGGGATGGGCAGTAATATCTGCGCACGGCTGTGCCGCCGCGTACAGCCCGTCAAGCTCCCGCTGCAGATCTTCGGTATCGCTCGTGGAGGCGTAGTACCACATTTTCCCGTCGTACACGCGCAGAAAAGTGCGCTTTACGCGCGAAGATTTGCACTCTTCGAGGTTGCCGTCCCGCAGCACGATCTGCGTTTCGAACCTGTCCTCGACGCGCGCGTCCGCATAGTAACCCTGTCTGAATTTCAACATATCTGCACCCTGCCTTTCCGACCGTCTGCCGTCGGATACCCGTATCATATCACTTTTCTCTGCAAAAAGCAATCATATATGCTTGCGCGACCTGCGCCGTGCAATGCGTTCCCTCTCAAATACACGATGCTGTTATACCGCCGCGACGACATCAGTTTGAAAAAAAGTATGAACCTGCTATTAAATCCTCGCGCAAGCAAAATCGCATTTTGCGCCTGCGCCCCACATTTGCGCATACCTGCGCTCAGGGAGAAAACGTGAGCCGCCGCGTGTTATACTGTTGCGAAAAGAGCGGCGGCGAGAGAAAACCCGCGGTCAGCCGCAAGGCGCGTCCGCGGGTTGTCTCTCAATCTCACGACTTTTTTCCGCGTCAGTTCGCGGAAAAAAGTGTGAACTACTCTGCATATTCGCTTAAAATCGCGTTCTGAACGTAGAGGTATTCGTCTTTGATGCGCGTGACGTCGCCCTCCTCCGAAAGGTACTTCTTCGTCTTTTGGTAGGCTTGGGCGAAGTCCTCCTTCCAATCCGTTCCGAACGCCTTTTTGTATTCCGCCGCCGAGACGCCGTACACGGTGCGCAGCCCGAGCATGACGAACTCGAAGCGCGCGTCCTTTTCACTCACTTCCTCGCTGTCGATGACGGGATAGAAGCCCGAGAGGATGCACTTCATGTACTCGTCGAGATCGGTGGTATTGAGGAGCCGCCGCCCCGAAAAGAAGGAGCTCGCCGAAACGCCCAATCCCACATACTCGCCGCGCTTCCAATAGTTGAGGTTGTGGCGGCTCTCGAACCCCTTTTTGCAGAAGTTGCTCACCTCGTAGCGCATATACCCCTTCTCGGCAAGGAGCGCCCTGCCGAAGTCGTACAGCTCCGCCACTTCGTCGCTGTCGGGCAGTTCGCCGTTGAGATAGTCGGTGTAGATGGGCGTGCCGTCCTCGGGCGTGAGCGCATACATGGAGATGTGCTTCGCGCCGCTCGCCGCGGCGATCTCGATGGTCTTGCGCACGTCCTCTTTCGTCTGGTTTTTGATGCCGAGCATCACGTCCGCCGAAAAGTTCTCCCCCTTTAGGAGGGAGGTACAGTAGAGGTAGTCGCGCACGGTGTGGATGCGCCCGAGATCCATGAGCTGTTCGTCGATCGCCGTCTGCAAGCCGATGGAAAAGCGGTTGATCCCCGCGCGCTTATACAGCGCGATCTTCTGCTCGCTCACCGTCCCGGGGTTCATCTCGATGGTGATCTCGGGGCGGGAAGAAAGCGTGAAGCACTCCTTGATCTTGCGCATGGCGGCGTAGATGTACTTGGGATCGACGACGGAGGGCGTTCCCCCGCCGAAATAGACGGTATCGAAGGCTCGCCCCTTGAGCTCCTTGCCGCGCATCTCGATCTCCTTGATGAGGCACGCCATATATGCCTCCGCCACGTCCATGCGGTTGGGAAAGGAGACGAAATCGCAGTATGTACACTTATGTTTGCAGAACGGGATGTGCAGATAGATGCCCGCCATGTTATTCCCTCCAAAGATATTTTTTCAGATCGACGTACCCGTCGCGCACTTCCACGCCCTCCGCCTCCAAAAGGCTCGCCTGCACTTCTTCTCCGCCGAAGGCGAACGCGGGCGCGAGCCGCCCCTCGCGGTTGACGACGCGGTGACAGGGTATGACGCCCGGCTCGGGGTTAATGTGCAGCGCCCAACCCACCTGCCTTGCGCAGCGCGGCGCACCGATCGCCGCCGCGACCTGCCCGTAGGTGACGACCTTGCCGCGCGGCACGGTTTTTACATATTCGTAAACGCGTTCAAACAAACCCATCGCACATCCTTCCGTTAAGCAAATCGTTCTTTCCCAAAAGCGGGATCTCGTACATGGTATGGCTATTTTCTGTCTTTATTCGTCTTTAAGATCTCCATAAACACTTCGGAGGGGACCTCCACCGTGCCCACCTGCCGCATGCGTTTTTTGCCCTCTTTCTGCTTTTCGAGGAGCTTTTTCTTGCGCGTGATATCGCCGCCGTAGCACTTGGCGAGCACGTCCTTTCGCACCGCCTTCACCGTTTCGCGGGCGATGATCTTGCCGCCCACCGCCGCCTGAATGGGGATCTCGAAGAGCTGACGGGGAATGGCGTCTTTCAGGTTCTCGGCGAGCATCCTGCCGCGCTTGTAGGCGTGATCCTCGTGCACGATGGTGGAGAGCGCGTCGCACACCTCGCCGTTCAAGAGGATATCGAGCTTTACGAGCTTGCTCCGTTCGTAGCCCGCGATCTCGTAATCGAAGCTCGCATAGCCCTTGGTGCGGCTCTTGAGCTCGTCGAAGAAGTCGTACACGATCTCGTTGAGGGGCAGGCGGTACTCGAGGCGGACGCGGCGGGCGTCGAGATAGGTCATATCCTTGAACACGCCGCGCTTATCCTGACACAGCTCCATGATGGCGCCGAGGTATTCGGGCGGGGAATACACCTCCGCCTTGACGATGGGCTCCTCCATGTACTCGATGTCGGTGGGCGGCGGGAGGTGGGAGGGATTGTCCACATAAAAGCTCTCGCCGTTCGTCTTGTGCACGAGGTAGCTCACCGAGGGCGCGGTGGTGATGATATCAAGGTTGAACTCCCGCTCGATGCGCTCCTGCACGATCTCCATATGCAGAAGCCCCAAAAACCCGCAGCGGAACCCGAAACCGAGCGCCACGGAATTATCGGGCTCGAAGGTGAGCGCCGCGTCGTTGAGCTTTAATTTGAGGATCGCCTCCTTGAGGTCGAGGAACTTGCTGCCGTCCAACGGATAGATGCCGCAGAAGACGACGGGCTGTACCTTTTTATACCCGGGGAGCGGCTCCTTGGCGGGGTTTTCCGCGCTGATGACGGTATCGCCCACCTCTACGTCCTCGATGGACTTGATGCTCGCCGCGATGTAGCCGACTTCGCCCGCAAGAAGTTCGCTCTTGGGCTGCAAGCGGGGCGCGAAGGCGCCCACCTCCGTTACGTCGTAAGTGCGTTCGGAGAGGAACGTCTTGATCTTGTCCCCCACCTTCACGGCGCCGTCCTTGATGCGCACGAACAAAATGACGCCCTTGTAGTTATCGTAATAGCTGTCGAAGATGAGCGCTTTGAGGGGCGCCTCGGTATCGCCTTCGGGCGGCGGAACGTGCTTGACCACCGCCTCGAGGATATCGCGGATATTCGTGCCCTCTTTGGCGGAGACGCAGGGCGCCTCGGAAGCGTCTAACCCGATGACCTCCTCGATCTCCTGCTTGGTCTCTTCAATGCGGGCGGACTGCAGGTCGATCTTGTTGATGACGGGCACGAGCTCGAGATTATTTTCGAGCGCAAGGTAGACGTTCGCGAGCGTCTGCGCTTCCACGCCCTGCGTGGCGTCCACCACGACGAGCGCCCCCTCGCACGCGGCGAGGGAACGGCTGACTTCGTAGGTGAAGTCGACGTGCCCGGGCGTATCGATGAGGTTGAACTCGTACTCGTTGCCGTCGAGCGCGTTGTAGAACATCCTGACGGGCGTGAGCTTGATGGTGATGCCCCGCTCGCGCTCGATGTCCATGGAGTCGAGGAGTTGTTCCTCCATATCGCGCTTGCTCACCTGACCGGTGAGCTCCATGATGCGGTCGGCAATGGTGCTCTTGCCGTGGTCGATGTGCGCAATGATGCAGAAATTGCGTAAATACTTGCTTGCCTTTGCCATATGCCTTATTTTCCTTTGCGTATATTATACAGAAAACGGGAAAATTTTGCAACCGCTATTGCAATCCTGCGGCGAAGTTGCTATAATGAATTATATGGATATTCCCGCTTTTTTAACAAGTATTCCCATCGCGCACCGCGGCCTGCACGACGCCGAGCGCCCCGAAAACAGCCTCGCCGCCTTCCGCGCGGCGATCGCCGGCGGTTACGCCATCGAGACGGATGTGCGCTTTACGAAGGATAAAAAGCTCGCCGTCTTTCACGACGGCACGGTCGACCGCATGACGGACGCCGCGGGCAGCGTCTCGGCGTTTTCCGCCGCCGATCTGACGACGCTCCGCCTCGGCGGCACGCAGGAACGCGTTCCCCTCTTTTCCGAATTTTTGGAGGAAGTCGCTGGCAAGGCGCCCGTGCTCCTCGAGATCAAGGATATGGAGGGCGTGCGCGGCGAGGAGATCGCCGAAGCGATCGCGCGCGAGATCGGAAACGCGCCGCTCGTCTATGCGGTGCAGTCCTTTCAGCCCGCCTATGTGAAGGCGTATAAAAAGCTGCGCCCCGAGATCGCGTGCGGCGTCCTCGCGACGGGGCAGAAGTTTACGAAGGCGGACTTCAACGGCTCCCCCCTTTGGCGCGTCAAGGCGCATGTGCTCAAATACATGAGCCTGAACGGCTCCGTAAAGCCCGACTTCGTGAGCTACCGCGCGGAAGACCTTCCCTTCAAAAAAGTGAGCGCGTTCAAGGGCGTAAAGCTTGCATGGACGGTGCGCTCCGAAGCGGAAGCCGCGCGCGTGAAGGCTTACGCGGATAACATCATTTTCGAGGGGTTCCGCCCCGCGCCGTAAAACAGGCGGCGATCTTGCCTCGGCGGGGAAAATGTGTGAAAATAATCGCGGCGATTATATTTATTCATACCAACCGCCGCGCCGCGAACTTTCGATTTATTGACAAACCGCACAAAAAAGCGTATAATTTTGCGAAAAGACACAGAAGGCGATCCACTTATGTTGACAATCGAGAAGATCATCCATGCACAGCGCGTCCTCGAAGAGGCGATCTTTAAGACGGACGTTGTGCGCACAAGCAATTTCATCGACGGATACGAGCTGTACCTGAAGGCGGAAAACCTGCAAAAGACGGGCTCTTTCAAGCTCCGCGGCGCGTATTATAAGATCAGCCGCCTCTCCGACGAGGAAAAAAAGCGCGGCGTGATCGCCTGTTCGGCGGGCAACCATGCGCAGGGCGTTGCGCTCGCGGCGCAGAAAAACGGCATCCCCGCGCTCATCTGCCTGCCCGAGGGCGCGCCCATCTCCAAAGTGGAGGCGACCCGCAGCTACGGCGCGGAACTCTGCCTCGTGCCCGGCGTGTACGACGACGCCTATAACCGCGCCATCGAGCTCAAAGAGGAGCGCGGGCTCACCTTCATCCACCCCTTCGACGACGAGGACGTCATCGCGGGACAGGGCACCATCGGGCTTGAGATCTTAGAGCAGGTGAAGGATGTCGACGCCATCGTCGTCCCCGTAGGCGGCGGCGGGCTCATTTCGGGCGTGGCGTTCGCCGTAAAGAGCATGAACCCCAAGATACAGGTGTACGGCGTGCAGGCTTCGGGCGCGGCAAGCATGGTGACCTCCCTGCACGACCACAAGATCGAGTGCCTCCCCTCCGTTTCGACGATCGCGGACGGCATCGCCGTCAAACAGCCGGGACCGCTCACCTTCGAATATTGCAGCAGATATGTGGACGACATCGTGACGGTGACGGATGAAGAGATCTGCGCCGCCATCCTCGCGCTCATCGAAAAGCGCAAGATGATCGCCGAAGGCGCCGGCGCGACGCCCGTCGCGGCGATCATGGCGGGCAAGCTCCCTCAGCTCAAGGGCAAAAAAGTGTGCTGCCTCGTCTCGGGCGGCAATATCGACGTCACCATTTTAAGCCGCGTCATCACGCGCGGGCTCGTGATGAGCGGCAGGCAGTGCACCCTCAACATCGAGCTTTTGGACAAGCCCGGGCAGCTTGTTGCCGTCTCGCAGATCATCGCAAAATGCGGCGCGAACGTCGTAGGCGTGCACCACGAACATGCGAACGCGGGCAGCGAAGTCATCGGATGCTACCTGCGCATCGATATGGAGACGCGCAACTTTGAACACATCGCCGAGATCAAGAAGGCGCTTACGGACGCGGGCTTCAAGCTCTGCGACTGAAAACAAGGCACAGGAGGCACTTTTATGCAGAAAATTTATACGGAACACGCCCCCGCGGCGATCGGACCCTATTCGCAGGCGGTCAAGGTAAACGGGTTCGTGTTCACCTCGGGACAGATCGCCCTCGACCCCGCAACGGGCGCGGTGGCGGAAGGCGGCGTCGCCGAACAGACAAGGCGCATCTGCGAAAACCTCAAAGCCGTGCTCGAGGCGGCGGGAAGTTCGCTCGATAAGGTCGTAAAGACGACGTGTTTCCTTGCGGACATGAACGATTTTGCCGCGTTCAACGAGGTCTACGGGCAGTACTTCACCGAAAAACCCGCGCGCTCCTGCGTGGCGGTAAAAGCGCTCCCCAAAAACGTGCTCGCCGAGGTGGAGGCGATCGCAATCGAATAAGTTCACGAATTATCGCGAACTGACGCGAAAAATTCCTGTAAAAGTCAGTCCTGTACGGGGATTTACCGCCCGCTGTCCTGAAAAAGAACGGCGGGCGGTTTGGTTTTCATAAAATCATAAAACGCGCACCCGCGGGTATTTCTGCCCGCGGGTGCGCGTTTTTATAGTGTTATATAACGTAATATTAAGTTAAAGCTTCCAAATAAGTTCCTTATAGTCCGTCACCGAACGGTCGGCGGAGAATTTACCGACGGAGCAGAGGTTCACGAGGCACTTCGTATCGAATTCCTTCGTGCCGTAATCGCGGAGGAGCTGTTCCTTGACGCGCACATAGTCGGCAAAGTCGTACAGAACGAGGTATCTGTCGGGCTGGTATCCCGTCATGAGGCTCTCGTAAAGTTTTCTCAGCATTCCGGAGCCGTCCTCGAACGTGCCGTTGATGAGCGTTTCCATGGCGCGCTTGAGGCGGGGATTGCCCTCCACCTGCTCGCGCGGGCAGTAGTACTGCTTGATGGCGCCCACTTCCTCGACCGTTGCGCCGAAGATGTAGTTGTTCTCGCGCCCTGCCTCTTCGCAGATCTCGACGTTCGCGCCGTCCAGCGTGCCGAGCGTGACCGTGCCGTTGAGCATGAACTTCATGTTGCTCGTGCCGGACGCCTCCATGCCCGCCATGGAGATCTGCTCGGAGATATCCGCCGCGCACACGATCTTTTCGGCATAAGACACATTGTAGTTCTGCACGAACACGACCTTCATCTTATCGTTCACGGCAGGATCGCCGTTGACGAGCTTTGCGATCTCGTTGATGAATTTGATGACCGCCTTCGCCATATAGTAACCGGGAGCGGCCTTCGCGCCGAAGATGAACGCCGTGGGCGGGAAATCGGTGATCTCGCCGTCCTTGATGCCGAAGTAGAAATACAGCACGCTGAGCGCGTTGAGCATCTGGCGCTTGTACTCGTGGAGGCGCTTGACCTGTACGTCGAAGATGAACTCGGGCGGGACAACGATCCCCTCGTGCTCCGCCATATAGTCGGCGAGCTTTTTCTTGTTCGCCTGCTTGATGCGCTTGAAATCGCCCACGATCTCCGGGATGAAGGGGGCGAGCTTGCGGAGTTCGGGAAGATCGGTATGCCATGCGGTGCCGATCTTCGAATCGATGAGCTTCGCCATCTCGGGGTTGTTCAAAAGCATCCAGCGGCGGGGCGTGATGCCGTTGGTGATATTGACGAATTTCTCGGGGAAACGCTCGTACCAGTTCCTGAACGTCTCGGTCTTGAGGATGTTCGTGTGGATCTCGGCGACGCCGTTGACGTGCGCGGAGACGTAGATGGCGAGGTTCGCCATGTGCACGACGTTATCGCGCACGATGTAGAAGAGATTGGTATCCAGCCCGTCGCGCTCGAGCTTCTGCTGGCAGGCGACGATCTGTTCGTACACGTCTGGAAGGATATCGCTGAGTGCGAGCGCGTCCCACTTTTCGAGCGCCTCCGCCATGATGGTGTGGTTGGTGAAGTTGAAACACCCGGCGCAGACGCCGAACGCCTCGTCGAAGGTGAGCCCCTCGCACTGCAGGATGCGCAGGAGTTCGGGAATGGCGATGACGGGGTGCGTATCGTTGAGCTGGAAGCACCACTTCTCGGGGAGCGCGCGCAGATCTTTCCCGCTCTTTTTGAACTTTCTGACGATATCCTGCAAACTTGCGCTCACCATGAAGTACTGCTGGCGCAGACGCAGGATCTTGCCCACCATCGTATTGTCGTTGGGATAGAGCACGTCGGTGATCTTGGTGGCGTTGAAGTTTTCCGTCGCCTTGACCTCGCCGCGCATCTCGTTGAAACTTGCAAAGTCGAACGCCTGCACGGGCTCGCTCTGCCACAGGCGGAGCGTGTTGACGACGCCGTTTTTATAGCCGAAAATGGGCATATCGTAGGGAACGGCGCGCACCGTCTGATCGGCGAACTTTACGAGCACCGCGTCGCGCTCGACGCGTACGCTCCACGGATCCCCCCATTTGAGCCAGTCGTCCCCTTCCTCGTGCTGAAACCCGTCCACGAACGTCTGGCGGAAGAGCCCGTAGCGATAGCGGATGCCGTAGCCGTCGAGCGGGATGTGTTTGCTTGCAGCGCTCTCGAGATAGCACGCCGCAAGGCGCCCCAGTCCCCCGTTGCCGAGCGCGGCGTCCTCCACTTCCTCGAACTGTTTGAGGTCTTCGCCCACGGAGGCGAGCGCCTTTTCGGCGTCGTCGAGGATGCCGAGGTTGAGAAGATTGGAAAAGATGGCGCGCCCCATCAGAAATTCTGCGGAGAAATACCCGCAGCGACGGCTGCCCGACTCCTTTTCCTTCTCCCAATCGGGATAGACGCTCTCCATGACCGCTTTGGAGACCGCGTTGTAAAGTTCCTTTTTGCCCGCCGTTTTGATATCGCAGGCATAATCCGCATGGAGCACCCGCTCCGTTTCCGCAAGAAATCTCTTTTTATCGAATTGCATGACCCTCTCCGTGATCCAAAAGATCTTCTTATAGTTTCGACTGTTCCATATTTTACCATACGCATACGGCGATGTCAAACTGTTTTTTTGTTCAAACGTGTATTTCGGCACCATGTGAAATTTTGCTGGGATTTTAGACAATTTTTTACATTTTTCCAAATATGGTTGAAAAATACGCGCGCGTATGCTATAATGGGGTAATGTCATTTTATTATTCCCGATTTGCGGAAGGTGACAGCGGAGATCCCGCGCAACGAAGAGGCGGAGATCCCGTTTTCAATGATAAGGAGGTTGTTATGAAAGAATGTGAAGCCGCATGCGGCACGGCGGAGCAGGCTGAAAAGCTGAAAGCGGTCATCGAAGAATCGCGCTCCACGCCCGGCTGCCTCATGCACATTCTGCAGGAGGCGCAGGGCATTTACGGCTATCTGCCCCTTCCCGTGCAGAAGACGATCGCGGAGGGGCTCGGGATCTCTCTGGCGGAGGTGTACGGCGTCGTCACCTTCTACTCGCAGTTCTCGCTCAAACCCAAGGGAAAATACCGCGTGAGCGTTTGCCTCGGAACGGCGTGCTACGTGAAGGGATCGGACAAGATCCTCGCGGAAGTGGAAAAGGAACTCGGCATCAAGTGCGGCGAATGCACGGAGGACGGGCTGTTCTCCATCGACAGCTGCCGCTGCGTCGGCGCGTGCGGGCTTGCCCCCGTGCTCATGATCAACGAGGACGTGCACGGAAAGCTCACCCCCGAAATGGTGAAGGGCATCCTCGATAAATACAGAGAGGAGGCAAAGGCATGACCATTCAGGAACTTGAAGCCATCCGCAAGAAAAAGAAGGCGCTCATCGACGTGAGGCGCGTCGTCCGCGAACAGGGCGAAAAACTCGCAAAACAGACGGGTTACAGAAAACAGGTGCTCGTGTGCGGCGGTACGGGCTGTACCTCCTCGCACTCCATGAAGGTCATCGCCCAGCTCGAAGAGAGCCTCAAAGAGCTCGGGATCAACGACGTTCTGCTCGTCAAGACGGGCTGCTTCGGGCTCTGCGCGCTCGGCCCCATCATGATCGTGTACCCCGAGGGCGCGTTCTACGCGCAGATGACCCCCGAGCACGCCAAGACGGTCGCCGAAAAACACCTTGTGAAGGGCGGCAAGATCGTAAAAGAGCTGCTCTACCAGGGCACCGTCGCCGCCGACGGGAGCATCATCCCCTTTGCGGAGACCCCCTTCTATAAAAAGCAGATGCGCATCGCGCTGAGAAACTGCGGCGTGATCGCGCCGGAGGACATCGAAGAGGCGATCGCCGCGGGCGACTACGAGGCACTCGAAAAGGTGCTCACGAGCATGACGCCCGACGACGTCATCAACGAGATCTCGGCGTCCGGCCTGCGCGGCAGAGGCGGCGCGGGATTCCCCACCGGCAGAAAGTGGTCGTTCGCAAAGGCGTCGGCGGGCGACATCAAATACGTTTGCTGCAACGCCGACGAGGGCGACCCCGGCGCGTTCATGGATCGTTCCGTTCTGGAAGGCGACCCGCACTGCGTGCTCGAGGCAATGACCATTGCGGGATATGCGATCGGCGCGCACCAGGGCTACATATACGTCCGTGCGGAGTACCCCGTCGCGGTCGAGCGCCTGAAGATCGCCATCGCGCAGGCGCGCGAATACGGGCTGCTGGGCAAAAACATCCTCGGGAGCAGTTTTGACTTCGACATCGAGATCCGTCTCGGCGCGGGCGCGTTCGTCTGCGGCGAGGAGACCGCGCTCATGACCTCCATCGAAGGTCACCGCGGCGAGCCCCGTCCCCGCCCGCCCTTCCCCGCCGTGAAGGGACTCTTCGGCAAGCCCACCATTCTGAACAACGTGGAGACGTGGGCGAACATCAACCCCATCATCACCCGCGGCGCGGCGTGGTTTGCGGGCATCGGCACGCAGACCTCGACGGGCACGAAGGTGTTCGCGCTGGGCGGCAAGATCACCAACGTCGGTCTCGTGGAAGTCCCCATGGGGACGACGCTGCGGGAGATCGTCGAAGAGATCGGCGGCGGCATCCCCAACGGGAAAAAGTTCAAGGCGGCGCAGACGGGCGGTCCCTCGGGCGGATGTATCCCCGCGGAGTGCATCGATACGCCCATCGACTACGACAGCCTCATCGCCATCGGCTCCATGATGGGTTCGGGCGGCATGATCATCCTCGACGAGGATACCTGTATGGTGGATATTTCCAAATTCTACCTTGAATTCACGGCGGACGAGAGCTGCGGAAAGTGCACGCCCTGCCGCATCGGCACAAAGCGTCTGTTGCAGCTCCTCACCAAGATCACGGAGGGCAAGGGCGAACCGGAGGACCTTGTAAAGATCGAGGAGCTCGCCTCGCATATGAAGCAGTCCTCGCTGTGCGCGCTCGGGCAGTCCGCGCCCAACCCCATCCTCTCCACGCTCCGCTATTTCAGGCAGGAGTACGTCGATCACATCGAAAAGAAGCACTGCGACGCGGGCGTTTGCAAGGCGCTGCTGACCTATTCCATCGACCCCGCAAAGTGCCGCGGCTGTACGCTGTGCGCGCGCAACTGCCCCACCCACGCCATCACGGGCAAGGTGCGGGAAGTGCACGTCATCGACAAGGATATCTGCATCAAGTGCGGCGTATGTATGGCGAACTGCAAGTTCGGCGCCGTCGTGAGACAGTGAGGTGAGCATCATGGCAAAAGACGTTACGTTAAAGATCAATAATATTTCCGTTACCGTTCCCGAAGGAACGACGATTTTGCAGGCGGCGCGCAAGGCGCACATCGAGATCCCTACCCTGTGCTACCTGAAAGACGTCTCCTGCGTGGGCTCCTGCCGCATGTGCGTGGTGGAAGCCACGGGCGCGAGAGGGCTCGTCGCCGCGTGCGTGTACCCCGTCGCCGAAGGTATGGAGGTGCGCACCAACACCGAAAAGTGCCGCGAGAGCCGCAAGATGACCCT
>DBGBVX010000059.1:0-8946 GCA_048370055.1 Candidatus Gallimonas sp.
CTTGTTTTTACATCTGAATAAAACTAATAGAATGCATATTTTACATTGTCGATCTATTTTGTATTAAATCTTTTCAGATAAAATGTATGTTAGTTGTGTCCTATTAAAAACAGGCCCCTATTGTTTAAATAGACCCTTCTAAGGATTATTTGATTTGGAATATCAAATAAATAGAGCGAAGTTTAAACCAACATCAAAATATCCCGTTCAGCGAAAAATATCTCTGCCGGATGCTCACCTTGCGGTGATAAATCGTGCCTCTGCCGATGCCGAGTTCGGCGCAGACTTCCGATTGTGCCATGCCGTTCATGTAGCAGTTCAGGATGGCAAGCTCCAAAGCGGAAAGTTGTAAGGCTTCTATAATGGCATCATACTTGCTGTAATCGGTCTGTTCTTGTTCAAAGCAATTCACGGGATCCATAGGCAGCGCCTTGTAGTCCGTGAAATCAATGTAGTCTGTCCTTTCTGCTTTTCGGCGCAAGCGCATAAGTTCGCCGTCTATTTCCCGATAACACGCAAGTTTGATGGTGATCTCTTTTCCGCGCTTGTCTTTGCCATAAGTCTCATGCACGGTGTGACCTATGAATTGATACAAGAAGCAGATAGCAGTCTGGGCAACGTCGTATCCGTCCGATACGATATAGGCGATCTCGCCCATGTGATGCAGGTCTTTGATGAGTCCGATATAAAGCTTGTCCGCGACCTTCATATCGAACTTCTTGTGGGTGCGCAACGCCTGCAAAGCGATCATCTCGCCCATGAGTTTGACGTTCTCGGCAGAGATAACTTCTTCAAAGAGTTCGCCTTCGTTGCGATACTTTCCGTTTGAGAATTTTGTTACCAACATTTCCATCTTTACACCTCTCGAATTTATTTGCCTTTTTCGGGCAAGAGGCGGAGGAGCATAGGACGGTGAATGTCTGTGCTTTAGAATTAGGTTTGCGGAAGTCAACGGGACAAAGCCAAAATCGTTGCGTTACAGGCGCGCAGAATGCCTCACAGACAGCAAAAGAGCCGAGCAAGGATTGATCCTTACTCGGCTCTTAAAGTCTTTTATGGGTGTTTTCCGCAACGATTTTGCGGCCGTTGACGTCCGCGAGGAACTATGCTACCATAGCCGACCGAAAAAGCAAATTCGAGAGGCTTATTTTAATCGGATAACGGCGCCAAAGAAATCGCGGGCAAAAAATAATACGAACTCCGAAAAAGAGTTCGTATTATTCCCACATGGCGCAGAAGACGAGATTCGAACTCGTGCTACCGGTAAAGGTACTACTCCCTTAGCAGGGGAGCCCCTTGAGCCTCTTGGGTACTTCTGCGTGTCGGCTCAGGATCTGTAATTTGCAATGCCATATCAATATACCATATTCGGCGCGGCTTGTCAAAGCATATTTTCGTAAAAACCTAAAAAAATTGCAAAAAAATCTCGTTCACATCTTGCGGGGGCGTGCAAAGTATGCTAAAATGAAAGAAGCTATCATGGGAGAATAAAGGAGATATGCTATGAACATCTGGCACGATATCGACCCTAAGCGCATCACGCCCAAGAGCTTTGAGGCGCTCATTGAGATCCCGAAAGGGAGCAAGACCAAATACGAACTCGATAAGGATACGGGACTTCTGAAGATCGACCGCGTTCTCTATACGTCCACCGTGTATCCCTCCAACTACGGGTTTATCCCGCGCACCTATGCCGACGACGGCGATCCGCTTGACGTGCTCGTGCTCTGCAACGAGGCGATCTTCCCGATGACGCTCGTCAACTGCTATCCCATCGGCGTCATCAAGATGATCGACAGCGGCGCGTTGGACGAGAAGATCATCGCCATTCCGTTCAAGGACCCTACATACAACGGCTACTACGATATTCAGGAGCTCCCGAAGCACATCTTCGAGGAAATGATGCACTTTTTTGAGGTGTACAAGACGCTCGAGCACAAAAAGACGACCGTGCGGGAGATCGCGCACCGCGAAGAGGCGGTGGACATCATCAAAAAGTGCCTGAAAGCTTATAACGAAAAATTCGGGCAGAACGCGTAAAAGTTTTCTTTTTTCGGCGCAAACGCTGAAAGTTTTCAGCGATCGGATATAAACTATATTATGGGAATTCAAGGGGAATCAAGAATGAGCAATATCAAAGAAACCGTGCAGGACGAGGCGCCCTGCACAAAGATCGTATTTTTCGGCGACTCCATCACGGAGTCGGGGCGCAACCACATGGACGAAAACGACCTCGGCGTCGGGTACGTCAAGATCGCGGCGGGCAAGCTCCGCCTGCTCTATCCCGATACCAAGTTCTGCTTCGTCAACCGCGGCAACGGCGGCGAGCGCACGGCGGATCTTTTGGCGCGCGTCGAAAAGGACGTCGTTGCCGAAAAGCCCGATTACGTCGTGCTCGAGGTGGGCATCAACGACGTATGGTGCCGCTTCTCGCGCGGGGAGGAGGTCACGCCCGAGGCATTCCGCGCCAACTATGAAAAGCTTGTGGATACCATTTCGGCGGCGGGCGCAAAGCTCTATCTCATTCAGCCTTACGCCCTGAAGATGGGGGATAAACAGCGCTTCCGCCCCTTCCTCAACCGCTTTAACGACATCATCCGCGAGATCGCCAAGGAGAAGGACCTTCCGCTCATCCCCGTGGACGAGATCTTCATGGGGGTCACGCAGGATATCGATCCCGCGCAGTTCTCGACGGACGGCGTGCATCCCACGCACCGCGGCTGCCGCTATATCGCCGATCTGCTCATCAAGGAACTTAAAAAATGTCTCGGATAAAGCGGCTGCTCGTCGTTGTGGATATGCAGCGCGACTTTGTGGACGGCGCGCTCGGCTCCGCGGCGGCACAGGCGATCGTGCCCGCCGTCGAGGCGCTCGTTTCGGGCGCGGACGAAGTCGTATACACGCAGGATACGCACGGCGGCGATTATCTTGAAACGCACGAGGGGAAATTTCTGCCCGTGCCGCACTGTATCCGCGGCGCCGCGGGATGGGAGATCGTGCCCGAGCTCTTCCGCGCGGGCGCCCGCGTCTTTGAAAAGGGGACCTTCGGGAGCATTCCGCTCGCAGAGTACGCGGCGGGGTACGACGAGATCACGCTGTGCGGCGTCTGTACGGATATCTGCGTCGTCTCCAACGCGCTCCTCATCCGCGCGTTCGCGCCCGAGGCAAGCGTGCGCGTTGTTGCAGGCGCCTGTGCGGGGACGTCGCCCGAGGCGCACGACGCGGCGCTTTGCACCATGCGGAGCTGTCAGATAGAGATCGTCTGACCGTTAGCAAAATTCATGCGGGACGCGCCTTGCGGCGCGTCTTTTTACGGAGGATATCATGGAAAAAACGAATGCGATGCGCATTCTCGAGCGCGCGGGCGCCGTTTACGCGGTGCATACATATGCGGGCGGCGCGTTATCGGGCACGGAAGTCGCGCGGCAGATGAACGAGGATCCCGCGCGCGTCTATAAAACGCTCGTCACCGTGGGCTCGCCGCGCAAATATTATGTGTTCGTCATTCCCGTCGGCGCGGAACTCGACCTCAAAAAAGCGGCGAAGGCGGCGGGGGAGAAGTCGGTGGAGATGCTCCCGCAAAAGGAGCTCTTCCCGCTTACGGGATACGTCCACGGCGGCTGTTCGCCGCTCGGCATGAAGAAGGCATTCCCGACCTTCGTCCATGAAACCGCTGAGGGGCAGACGATCTTTTTCAGCGGCGGAAAGGTGGGCGTGCAGATCGAGGCGGCGTTTTCCGAACTTGCAAAGGCGCTTCCCGTCACGCTGTGCGACCTTGTGCGGGATTGAATGCGGCACCCATGTCCGCGCAGGCACGGTTTTTTGTAAAATTTAAGGGGGCATGTCCGTATCGGACATGCCCCCTCTGTATTGCGGTATAAGATCATGCGGCGGCGGTGAGCTTGACGGCGAGCACGGTCATGTCGTCGTCCGTTCCCTTGGCGAGGGAGAGCGCGCTTTGCAGCACATTTTCGGCGAGCGCCTGCGGGTTGAGGGGGTGCAATTCGCTCAGGTACGCGCAAAGGTCGGCGGAAGAGCCGAACGCGGCGGTAACGCCGTCGCTCATGAACACGAGGAAGTCGTCCTCCTTGAGCGCGACGCGCATGGTGGCGGGGTGTACCGCCTCGAGCATGCCGATGGGCAGGGATTCGCCCTCTAAAATTTTCAGTTCGTCGCCCGAAATGAGGAACCCTGCGGGCGAGCCGATCTTCACCACGTCCGCATAGCCCGTATCGAGGTTGACGGCGGCGAGATCGAGGCAGGAGAACGTCTCCTCCGCCGAAAAGGCGATCAGGCTGTTCACGGTGGAGAGCACCGTTTCCGAGGGCATCTTCGCCTTGTAAAAGCTCTCCAAAAGGGAGAGCGTGCGGGCGGAGACGTCGCGCGCGCTGTCGCCGCTGCCCATGCCGTCGGAGAGGGCGACGAGGAAACGGCGCTCGTCGATGCGCAGGATGGAGTGCGTGTCGCCGCTCTTAACTTCTCCCTGCTTGGGGCGCGCAGCAATGCCGAACGCCGCGTCAAAGCGGGGCTTGCGGCGGAACACAAAGCACGCCCGTGCGGCGGTGAGCGGGATCTTTTCGGCGAGCGCAAGGGGTACCCCCAACGTCTCGCTCGCCACACGGCACACCGCCTTTGCATCCGCATGCTCCTCGAGCGTCATGCTCACGGTGTAGTCCTCGCCTTCGCCGTAAGTGAAGATCTCCGAGCTGAGAACGCCGCTCTCCTGCAATGCGCGCGAAAGTTCGTTTTCCTCGCGGGAGAACGCGTACGCCTCGCTTTGGGTGAGGGCGATATCCTTGAGGATCTCGCTCACGCCGTGCGCCTGTTCGGCGAGCAGCCGCCGTCCTTCTCTCGCCGCCGCCATCTGCGCGGCGTAGCGGCAGTAGTCGGCAAGCTCCTTGTTGAGCGCGAACAGCAGCCCCGCGGCGTTCCCGCATGCCTTGGCGAGCTCCGCGGGCAGGTCGATGAGGTTGACTTTTCCCTTTGCCTTGCCCACGCGGATGAGACGGTCGAAACTCTCGTATACGCCGTTTTCGCGGCACGATTTGGCGTTGCGGCAGTTTTTGCAGAGGGTGCTGATGAGCTTTTCGCGGATGCGCCGTTCGGAGTCGTCCTCGCCCTCGCCCGCAAGAAACGCCGATTCGATCTCGCGGAAGAGCGCGGAGACCTCGTAGAGCTGTTCGCCGACGGCGCGGCGGTTGCGGTTGATGGCTATGCGCGGCAGGGTGCGCTCTCGGTAATAAAGGAGACTCTCCTGCGCGCGGCGCAGGAGCTTTTCCGGCAAAACGCACACGATGAGCGCGGGCAGAAAGCAGGCGAGCAGGGTGAGCGCGATGGTGAGCGCGTCCTGCGCGTACAGTCCCGCGAACCATTGCTGCGCGAGGAAGGCGGCAAAAAGGGCGAGCGCGGAAGCGGCGCGCCCGTACGGGGCGAAAAGAAGGGCGATGCAGGCGAAGGCGGCGTATACGGCGACGGGGAGCGCGCTGACTTCGGCGGCGCAGAGGGGCAGGGCGAGCACGACGGCGAAGGACACGGCGGAGGCGTGCCGCACGAGCGCAACGGCGCCGAGCAGCGCCAATACGGCGATGGCGGTGAAGGCGATCTCCCCGAGCGCATTCACGATCCCGAGCCCCAAGAGCAGCCAACAAAATCCAAGCGCGGCAAACTCCGCTCCCGAAAGGCGGCAGCGGAACGCGCGCGTGAGAAGGGCGCGCAGCGCGCACTCCGCTAAAATACAGGCAACGACGATCGCGGCGGAGACGATCGCCTTCTGCGCCGTGACGGGCATGGGAAAAAGCGAGTATCCCGCATGCGGGAAGAGAAAGACGAACGGGAGCTGCGCGACGGCGGCGTACGCGACGCGTTCGTATCCCATGCGGCGGCGGAAGCGCGCATATACGACGGATACAAGCAGCATGAACGCCGCCTGAACGGCGCAGCACAGCGAGGCTGCGGGCGAGAGAAAGGCGACCGACGCTAACAGATAGGCGGCGGAGGCGGCAAAGGGATTGCGCCCGCAGGCGAGCGCGGCGTACAGCGCGGCAAAGGAGACGGGCTCCCTCTGCGGGAGGGCAAAGTTGCAAAAGAGCATGCACCCCGCAAGGGCGGCGAAAAAGAGCGCATCTTTTGCGGCGGGCAGGCGGAAGGGAAGTCGGCGCATATCGTATACCTCTCGGATTTTTTCACCATTATACCCGCGCGCACGGCGCGCGCAGGTACGAATCGCCGCGCACCTTGTCGAAGAAGCGTGGAAAGCGCCCTTGACAGCCGCGCGCCGCCGTTTTATAATGGCCTGACATTGCGGCTTTCGGGAGGGTTGCGGAATGAGCGCGGAGCTGAAAACAGAACTGACGGCGCTGCTGCGCGCAAAGGGCGCCGCGCTTGTGGGCGTCGCCGATCTGCGCGGCGTACAGGGCGCGGATATGCCCGTCGGCGTCGCCGTCGCCATCCCTGTTCCGCCGCATATCACAGCCGATCTGACGAAGGCTCCCACAAGGGAATATTACGAAGCCTACGCCGCCATGAACGCGCGGCTCGACGATATCGTCCTCTGCGGCGAGGAATTTTTACGCTCGCGCGGATTCCGCGCGCTTGCCAATACGACGAAGCGCGTAAAAAAGGACGCCGATTGGCGCACGCCACTGCCGCACAAGACGGTTGCCGTGCGCGCGGGGCTCGGGTGGATTGGCAAGAGCTGCCTGCTCGTAACAAGGGAGTACGGCGGCGCCGTGCGCCTCTCCGCGCTGCTGACCGACGCTCCGATGCGGGCAGACGCGCCCGTGCGCGGGAGCCTGTGCGGGGCGTGCGAAATCTGCGTGAAGAGCTGCCCCGCGGGGGCGCTCACGGGCGTTGCATGGCGGGAGGGCGTTGCGCGCGAACAGATGCTGAACAAGGAAGCCTGCAAACGCGAACAGACGGAGCGCATGAAGCGCGCAACGGGCATAGAGACCGATCTGTGCGGAAAGTGTTTCGCCGTCTGCCCGTACACGCAGGGCTATCTCCGGCGCGCGGGCGTGATCTGAGCACGGCGCTCTGTGAAAAAAATTTCTCAAAAAAATTTATCCAAAACTATTGACAAGCGCCAAATCCATGGTATAATAAGAGTACAAAAAGAAAATAACTTTCATGAAATGTTATTCACAAACAAGGAAGGACGGTCCGATGAACAGGTAATGCCGAGGAGGCAGATCAACCGAGAGGAGCGGATGGGAAAATCCGCCGAATCATAGGGAGACAAATCCAATTCATCAAGGTCTCCGAAAAATTCAATACGGGAGGTGCGGTATGTACAGGTTCATTTCCCAAGGATTGAAGATTTCGTAGAAGGAGGTCAGACCAATGTACAATTCCACCCAAGGGGCGGAGAACTGAATCGACTTCTGAACACACGCGGCATCGTACGCTTGCCGCACGGGTAATCAACCCAACATAAATAAGTGGAGTCGAGATGATCTCTCCCCTCCGCCAAAGCTCTTTTGGCAAACGGAGAACGTGCTCTGAGGAACGGAAAGCAAGGGCGTGCGGACCGGTAGCGCCTGCGCGGAACGGAAATCGGCAGCTTTGCGGGAGGACGCAACCGGTGGCGTCGGAACGCAGAGAGGCAGGAGCGCGCCGCGATCTGAAGGAAGGACGGCGGACGGCAGCGAGGGACTCTGCCCGACACACAACTGAATACCAAACCACGAAAACAATTCCCCCGTGCGGTTGCGCGGGGGATAACTTTTTTATACGGATTTCCGCATTTTCCGCGCGGCGTTTTGCCGCGTTATTTCAGCCCTTCCACCGAAACGGAGATCTCGACGGCGATATCGGAAAGGGGCGTATCCTTCCATTTTCCGTAGTCGGCGGGGGAGCGGCGGTAAAGGGTGCGGTAGAGGGAAAACAGGTCGCAGTCCGCCTCCGCGCAGCGCCCCCAAAGCGAATCGAGCGCCGCGGCGAGCGATCGCTCGGCGGCGGCTTCTTCCTCCGCCGTCACGTTGCCTTCCGCAACGTTCTCGGCGGAAGCGGGTGAGCTGCGGCTGATAAGGCGCACTTTCAGGTTTACTTCAAGCTTTGCCCTGAGCGCGTCCTCCGCCGAGACGGATACTGAGCCGCCGTTTTTGAGTACGGAAAGGGTCACGCCGTCCGCGGGCAGCGTGCCGCCGTACACGTTGCCGCCGAGCAGGCTGAATGCGAGCGTCTCCTCTTCGCCGAGCACGCCTGTCATCTTTCCTTCGGAAAAGATCGCGGTACGCTCCGCGGAAAAGATCGCTTCCTGTTGCCCGCCCTGTCCGCTTTCGCCGCCCTGCGCGCCGCCCGCGCTTTCGCCGCCCTGTCCGCCCTGCGCGCCGCTTTGGGGCTGCGTGCGCACATAGGGCATGAATCCGCTCGCGCTCACGCCGTAGTAGCCGATGGCAAATTCACGGAGCGTCGTCGTCATCACGCGCCCAGATTTTTTCGCCGCGTCCGAAAACAGCTTTTCAAGCGCGAGGGAGGAGGCGTCGTCGATGGCGCTCTTTGCGCCGAGCACGTCGGCGGCGCTGCCCTCGCACACCGCAAGGAGGCAGGAATCGGGCGCGTATTCGTTGCGGAGGAAAAAGTCGAGCGCGTCGAACGCGCCCGCGCGCGCCGCCTCTTCGCCGAGGAGGATGAGGTCGCAGAACACGAACTTGGGCACCCATCCCGTCTTGGCGTATATCTGCGAAACGCAGTCGGATACGGTCGTTCCCTGCCCGTCGATCTCCACGCTCGACGTGCCGCCCGTCGTGCGGTCGCTGCCTTTGGGCACGGCGATCTGCGCCGTCAGCGCAAATCCCTCCTCGGTGCGGTCGATCCCTGCGGCGAGGATGATCGCCGTTTTTTGGATATCCACAAGTCCGAAGTCGTTGGAAAAGAAAGTGATCGCGAGCAGCGCCGCGAGCAGGATCCAGAGCTTCATGGGGAGCGTTCTGAAAAATTTATTTTTCC
>DBGBVX010000060.1:0-1093 GCA_048370055.1 Candidatus Gallimonas sp.
GGCGGTGCGCGAGGCGGAACTCATCGTCATCTCCATCAGCGCGCAGGGGCTGCGCGGCTTCATGCAGCGCGTCATGCAATATCCCGTCGAAGGAAAGAACTTCGTGCTGTGCATGAAGGGCATCGAGACGGGCACGGGCAAGCGCCTCTCCGAAATTCTGGTGGAGAGCGGCGTCTCTCCCGCCAACATCGCCGTATGGGTGGGACCGGGGCACATCCAGAGTTTCGTGCAGGGCGTGCCCAACTGTATGGTCATCGACTCGGAGAACGAGGAACTGAAAATTTCCCTTGTCGAGCGCTTCAAGAGCGACCTCATCCGCTTTTATTACGGCAACGATCTTCTGGGCACCGAGATCGGGGCGGCGGCAAAGAACGTCATGGGCATCGCTGCGGGCATCCTCGACGTGCTGTGCGTGCCCCTCAAGGGTCCGCTCATGTCGCGCGGCGCCAGGGAGGTCGCCCGCCTCATCAAGGCGATGGGGGGCAATGAGCTCTCCGCCTACGGGCTTGCGCACCTTGGCGACTATGAGACGACGCTCTTTTCGCACGATTCGCACAACCGCATGTACGGCGAGATGCTGGCGCGCGGCGAGCGCTTTGAAAAGCTCGCCGAGGGCGTGGCCACGAGCGGGGCGATGAAGTTGCTGGGCGAAAAATACGGGGTGGACCTGCCCATTACCAAGGCGGTGTACGCCGTCTGTTACGGCGCAGGCGACGACGCCGCGCGTTGCAAGGAGGAGATCGGAAAGCTTTTCCGGCGCAGTACTAAGGCGGAAATGTACGAGTAAAACGGGGAAATTTACCCGTTTCAAAGTATTATGCGTGACATAATACACAAAAAGGAGAGGTTTATGGAAGAATTGAACGGGAACGAAGGGATACAGCCGGACGAGACTGCGCCGCAGGCAGAGGCGCCCTCCCCCTGCGTCAGAACGCGCGTTGCGATTGACGCCGCGCTGCAAAAGCGCGTCTCGAAGACCGCGCGCCGCGTGCTTCTTTGCCTGATGCTCGTGGGCATCGCCATGCTCATTGCGTATGTCGTGCTGTCCGTCATTGCGGAGATGGGAGTCATCACCCTGTCCGATGACTTCTGG
>DBGBVX010000061.1:0-14814 GCA_048370055.1 Candidatus Gallimonas sp.
GGCGGCGCGGAGCCGTCCCCGCTGATCCGCTTGGGGATCGGCTGCCGCTTTTGCCGCCGCGCATAGCTTTCTTTCATTGGTTTTATTCCCGTGACATATACCTCTTGAATTTTGCCTTTTCCGGTCGGCTATGGTAGCATAGTTCCTCGCGGACGTCAACGGCCGCAAAATCGTCGCTTAAAACACGCATCAAATGACTTCAAGAGTCGAGTAAGGAATTATCCTTGCCCGGCTCTTTTTCCGTCTATGAGGCATTTCCGGACTTGTACGCAACGATTTTGTCTTTGTCCCGTTGACTTCCGCAGACCGATATAGAAGATGCGTTTCTTTCCCCGTCCTATGCTACCCAGCCTCTTGCCCGAAAAAGGCAAATACAAAATTCACGGAGGTGAAAGGAAATGAAAGGAACGGTAAAAAGGGATTTTAAGGTATTGACGGAGGAAATATCTCCCGAGAATATCGCGGTGATGGCAGAACTGATTGCAATGCGGGAGACAAAAACGCTCATAGGCTTTATGGGGTATCATGCGGAGATAGCGCATAAAAAGCTCTGCAAGGACATCTTCTGCAAAGATATGCCCGGATATGTGTTATCGGACAGCTATGATCTCGTTCAGAACGTGGCATTGTTCTTGTGCGATCATTGCGGGGAATATTTGGACGATTTCCTGTACGTATCCAAGAGAGAAAAACGGATAACCATCAAAATGGAATGTTATCTCATCATCACGAGAATGCTGTCCAAGAGATACAGGCTGATGCAAAAATATCAAAGCTTGGAAGCGGCAAAAGAGAAAGGTGAAATCAGCTGCATGGAGAAAACTGAAGAAGAGCAAGATGACTCACGCGTAAACGGGATCACAGCCGCTCTGAATCTCACGGAAAACATGAGTGTCGCATTGGACTGCCGTATGTCAGGAATGAGCTATCCCGAAATCGCAAGACGGCTTTCAAGGGCGGTGAGTACGGTATATGAATACTTCGAGAAGATGCGTGCAAGGTACACAGCTATCTATGGATGACAACAAGTCTCAATTTCATATTATCGGAAAGGCAGCCGTAAAGGCTGTCTTTGCTTTGAATGAATTTCGCAGGAAATTTTTAAAGTCGTAAAAAACCTGCGAGTTTGAGGTTTATCCTATGCGAAAAACGGGAGGTAAAAAATGAACACAACACAAAAATCATTTCATAGCAGCGAGGATCATGAGAATTGTTATCTCTTTTCACCGTCCGTCAGCAGAAGGGAGACCATAGGTCGGCAGACCTATTATGTCCGCAGGTATTTCCGCGGAGGGAAGGACTTTGAGAAAACAATGGAACGGCTTGCGACAAAACAGATTTACAAAAACGCGGGGTGAGCATATGAAACAGAAACATTATATCGTAGGATTGTATTACAGAAAATCTCAGGAGGACGAACGACAGGGTGAATCTATCTCGATCGAAAACCAGAGAATGATCCTTCGCAAATATGCCGAGGAGCACGGTTTTGAAATTCACGACGAGTACATAGACGACGGCGTATCGGGTACTACGTTCAACAGGCCGGAAGTCCAAAGACTATTAGACGACGCCAAGACGGGCATCATAAACACAATCATTGTCAAAGACTTGTCCCGTTTCGGCAGAAACTATATTGAAGTCGGACAGTATGTGGACTATGTATTTCCTGCTTTCGGTATCCGCTTCATCGCCATACAGGATAACGTAGATACGGAAAACCGTGACAGCAATGCCATGGAGATGATGCCGATCATGAACGTTTTTAATGAGTGGCATGCCGCCAACACGAGCAAAAAGATACGCGCCGTCAAACGTTCCAATGCATTGGCAGGCATCTACAACGCCGCAAAGGTCGTTTACGGTTATCTCAAAGGAACGGACAAAAATCATACGCCCGTCATTGACGAAGAAGTCGCGCCGAACGTTGTGCGGATATTCGAAATGTATGCGTCCGGATTGAGCGCGAAGAAAATTTCCGAGATACTGAACGAAGAAGGCATTATATGCCCAAGAAGATATGCCTTTGAAAAGTTCGGGCATGAGTTAAGAGCCGGTGAACATTGGATATGGTGTCCTTCCACCATATCCCTCATGCTAAAAAACATGGTATATCTCGGGCATATGCCGCAGCTGATGTCCTCTTCCGTATCGTATAAGAATCATAAGCGATATAGGAAAGATAAAAGCGAATGGGTGATCATTTACAACACTCATGAGCCCGTCATTTCGCAGGAACTCTGGGACAGAGTACAGGCTCGTCGCAACTCTTTGGCTCGGGGCAGACAAACATTAAAGACCGGTTTCACGCATCCTCTGTCCGGCTTCCTTATCTGTGCCGACTGTGGTTGCAAAATGAAACAGAGCTCCTGCAAACACGGCAACAAACGCTTCTATTCGTTCAACTGCGGCGACCATATGCGATTCGGGAAAGCAATATGTTTCTCGCACCATATCATGGCAAAAGACATAGAAGCCGTCATCCTAGGCGATATACGGGAAATGGCGCATAGGATCGTACTCGACGAAGAAAGGATCAAAGAAGAATTTTTACGGCATAATGCCGAGCTCGCCGATAAAGTGATAAAAACCGTAAAGAAAGAATTACAGATGAAGCAAAAACGATCAGAGGAATTGTCCCGTCTGATACAGGTCGCCTATGAAGACCGGGTAAAGGGCAATATGCCGGAAGATATCTGTTTCGGGCTGATAGAGAAATACTCCACTGAGCAAAAATCGCTGACGGCGGAGATAGAAGAACTCGAAACGAAAATGAAGGATACGGAAAACACGGTACAGAGCGCCGATGCCTTTATCCGGAATATCAAGAAATACCTCGAAGCACTAGAGCTTACCCGTGAAATGTGCTATGAACTTTTAGATCGCGTTATCGTCGGCGGTCATCCGAAGCATACAGGCAAAGAGCGCGAAATCGATATCGTCTATAAGGTCGATATTGCATCTGTTCTGCGCCATAAATTCAATAATCCCGATAAATAGCGATTAAGTGTATGAGCCCGCCGCCAATACACTTTTTCTTTGCCCTGTTTTCCCCTCTTTTTATTATGTCCATAAGAATTGTCTTACTCGGAATAGTGTTCGCGGATGGCGTACATGCCCCAATATTCACCGTTAAGATACACTTCGACGGGGCGGTAGCCCGTCGTTGCCGCGGTGATATATTCGCCGTCTGCGCCCGAAACTTCCGCCGCCACGCGCTGCGCAAAGGCGTCGGCAAACCAATTGAGTGTCTGCGCATTTCCGCCCGAGTGAAGACGGAACCTTCTGAAATCGGTGAGCTCGCCGCCGTCGCGCGCCTTCCTCCCGCGGAAAATATCGGCGGTGACAGGCTCATTCTTTTCGTCGTTCTCATCTTTGTTGAAATTGACGTTCATCGTGCGGTAAGGGAACCCTTTCGTCCAATTGCCGCCAAGTTTGATCTGCGTGTTCCGCGCAAACCGCTCGCCGGACGCAAAATCGATATACACCATTTCGGCGCGTTCCTTGCTCTCATTTTCAACGTCGTTGTAAAATGATACGGCGTCCTCCTGCGGCATGGAAATGCTCACGACGGGGAGCGGAAAAGCCGCCTCCCCTTCCGCGCGGATAAAGTACGATTTCGTCGTGCGCGCGACCTCATTGCCCGCCCCGTCCACCTCGAGAAGGTTGACGACGGTACAGGCGTTGCCCGTGCCGAACGAATAACTGCCATATGTATCGGCATCCCCGTACGTCACGCTCTCGGTGAGCGGATAGCTGCGTTCGGCATAATCGTCCACGATCTTCAGCGCGCCCTTCAGTTCTTTGGAGTTTACCGTCGGCACAGAGCCGTCGAGCGTATAATAGACGCGGTGTCCTTCGCTCCCGCGCTGTACGGTGAGCGCAAAGTCTTCCGTATACACGCCGCTCTCATGCGAGAGTGCGAGCGGCTCGCCCGACGGGGAAACGGGAAGTTCCCCCGTCGGCGACTCGATCACATTTTTATCCTTGGCGGGTTTCCCCGCACAGGCGGCAAATCCGCACAGCGACAGCGCGAGCAACGCAGACAGTCCGCAGCATACAGTTTTTTTCAACATCATTGCATTCCCCCTGTTCTGTTAAAAATGCCCGCAATCGCTTGCGGGCATTTTTCTGACTGTTTTCCGAGGCTTACTTGTTATCTTCGGGCGTGTGCCACTTCCAGTTCTGAATCTCGGGCAAATCTTCGCCGTACTCCGCAATGTAGTTGCGGTGCTCGACGAGCTTGTCGTTCATCATCTGGATCAGGAAGGAGCCGCGGTTGCCCAGCTGAGGCAGGCTCATCATCGCCTCGCGGACGAGGTGGAATCTGTCGATATGGTTCTGCACGCGCATATCGAAGCCCGTCGTGATCGTGCCCTCTTCCATATAACCGAACACCTTGATGTTGCGGTTGTGGCGGGTATAGGTGAGCTCGTGGATGAGCTTGGGATAGCCGTGATACACGAAGATGACCGGCTTATCCTTCGTGAAGATCGCATCGAACGCGCTGTCGCGGAGGCCGTGAGGATGATTCTCGTGAGAATCGAGCTTCATAAGGTCGACGACGTTGACGAAACGGATCTTGAGATCGGGCATATAGTCGCGCAGGATGGTCGTAGCGGCAAGCGCTTCCACCGTGGGCGTATCGCCGCAGCACGCCATGACGAGATCGGGCTCTTCGCCTGCGTCGTTGGACGCCCAAGGCCATACGCCGATACCCTGCGTGCAGTGCTTGACCGCCTGATCCATCGTGAGCCACTGATAGGTCGGGTGCTTGGAGGCAACGATGACGTTGATATAGCCCTTGCTCTTGACGCAGTGGTCGAAGCAGGAGAGCAGGCAGTTGGAATCCGGCGGAAGATAGCAGCGGATAACATCTGCCTTCTTGCAGGTGACGTGATCGAGGAATCCGGGATCCTGGTGCGTGAACCCGTTGTGATCCTGCTGCCAGACGTTGGACGTGAGGATGAGGTTGAGCGAGGAGATATCCTGTCTCCAGGGCAGCTCGTTGGTGACTTTGAGCCACTTTGCGTGCTGGGAGACCATGGAGTCGACGATACGGATGAAGGACTCGTAGGACGCGAAGAACCCGTGGCGGCCGGTGAGGATGTAGCCTTCGAGCCAGCCTTCGCACATGTGCTCGGAAAGATAAGCGTCCATGATCCTGCCCTGAGGCGCGATGTTGTCATCTTCGACATAGACGCAGTCTTCGGGGCAAGCCTTATCGTAGATCTTCGCCTCGAAGGGACGGGAAGAGACTTCGAACGCCGCATACATACGGTTGGACATCGTCTCGTCGGGTCCGAACATACGGAAGTTCCTGCTCTCTTCGTTGAGCTTGAGGACGTCTCTGATATAGGAACCGAGCACAAGCATATCCTGCGCCTTGACGGTGCCGGGAGCATCCATCTTGACGCCGTACTTCGTGAAGTCGGGCAGACGGAGATCTTTTAAGAGCTTGCCGCCGTTGGTGTGGGGATTTGCCGAAATGCGGCGATCGCCCGTGGGCGCAAGCGCTTTGAGTTCGGGCTTGAGCTTATAATCCTCGGTGAAGAGCTCTTCGGGACGGTAGGAAAGGAGCCACTCTTTGAGCAGTTCGAGGTGCTCGGGCTTCTCCATCGTGATCGGGACCTGATGCGCACGGTAGCTGCCTTCGATGTGCTTGCCGTCGACGACCTTGGGGCCCGTCCACCCCTTGGGCGTGCGGAGGACGATCATGGGCCATACGGGACGGTCGGTGCAGCCCTCCTCCCTTGCCTTTCTCTGGATCTCCTTGATCTCTTTGATGCACTTGTCGAGCGTTTCCGCCATCTTCTTGTGCATGGGCATGGGATCGTCGCCCTCGACGAAGTAGGGCTTGTACCCGCAGCCGTGGAAGAAGCTCTTGAGCTCGTCCTTGGAAATACGCGCGAACACTGTGGGGTTGTTGATCTTGAACCCGTTGAGGTGCAGGATGGGAAGAACGGCGCCGTCCGTGACGGGGTTGAGGAACTTGTTGGAGTGCCATGCCGTTGCAAGAGGGCCCGTCTCCGCTTCGCCGTCGCCGACGATGGTCGCCGCGATGAGGTCGGGGTTATCGAACACGGCGCCGAACGCGTGCGCGAGCGAATAGCCGAGCTCGCCGCCCTCGTTGATGGAGCCGGGCGTTTCGGGCGCGACGTGCGAGGAGATACCGCCGGGGAAGGAGAACTGTTTGCACAGTTTCGTCATGCCGACTTCGTCCTCGGAGACGTTGGGATATACTTCGCTGTAAGTTCCCTCGAGGTAGGAGTTCGCGACAAAGAAGTTGCCGCCGTGTCCGGGACCGGAGAGAAGGATCAGATCGAGGTCAAATTTCTTGATGACGCGGTTGAGGTGCACATAGACGAAGTTTTGTCCGGGCACGGTACCCCAGTGACCGACGATCTTCTTCTTGACCTGATCGCGCGTGAGAGGCTCGCGAAGGAGAGGGTTTCTCAGCATATAGAGCTGCGCCGCCGCAAGGTAGTTCGCAGCGCGCCAATAAGCGTCCATCTTCTTGAGATACTCTTCCGTCAAGGGCTTCTTTTCGGGAATGATTTCGTTGCTCATGAGTTCCTCCATACATAGTTTTTCTAAGTAGCATTATACCCCTTTGCATGGGGCTTGTCAATAAGAGTGCGGAAAAAATTTCCGCTTTTTTTGCATGAATCTCGCCGCGGCGGCAAAATTCGGCGCGTTTACACAAAACCAACATAAAAAATTCCCCGTTTTTGGGCGGGGAAAATTTTTTGCATGCGATTTTTGGCGGATTTTCGGGCGGTCAGCTCAAAAATCCCTTGATGATCTGCTCTTCCGCTTCCTGCTCGGTAAGGCCGAGCGTCATGAGTTTCAGGAGCTGTTCGCCCGCGATCTTGCCGATCGCCGCCTCGTGGATGAGTTCCGCGTCCACGCTGTTCGCGGCGAGCGCGGGCACCGCGATGACGTGCGCGTCGTCCATGATGATGGCGTCGCACTCGCTGTGCCCGTGGCACTTGCCGTTGCCGTCGATCCTGAGTTCGAGCTCCTGACGGGAAGAGCCCGCCGCGACCGAACGGGAGACGATGTCCGCCCCCGCGCCGTCGCCGTTGAGCTCGACGGAAAAGTCCGTTTTCGCAAGCTGCTTTCCGTGCGTGTAGATTTTTTCGCGGATGACGAGATCGGCGTTCGCGGCAAGCGCGGCGCGCGTGGTGCGCACGGTGGAATCGACGCCCTTGATCTGCGTCGTCTCCATCTCCATGCGGGCGCCCTCTTCGAGGTACATCACCGTTTCGGGGTTCATCACGTTCTCGCCGCTGCCGTCCCCCTCGGCGTAGTGTTTTTCCACATATCTGACTTTGGCGCCCTTGCCGAGGTGGAAGGTGTGAACGCCGCTGTGCTCCGCCGTCTCGACGCCGCAGTTATGGATCCCGCAGCCCGCGATGATGAGCACGTCCGCCCCCGCCTCCACATAAAAATCGTTGTATACCTTTTCGCGGTAATCCGTCTTGGTGATGACGACGGGGATATGAACGCTCTCCCCCTTCGTCTCGCCCGAAACGAAAATATCGATGCCGGACTTGCCGTCCTTTCTGCTCTCGATGCGGATATGGGGCGTGCTCCTGCGCCCGTCCGCCTCGCCGTTCTTTCTGATATTGTAGGCGCCGTCCGGCACCTTGTGCAGATCGGCGATCTGCATCAAAAGCATCTTTTCCAATTCGTCCATTTTGCAGACCTCCTTATTTTACTTTTCGAACGCGGGGCAGACGCGCCCCGCCAAAAGGTTGGGCAGGATCTCCTCGCGGGAGCCCTCGCGCTCCACTTTGCCGTTCGCGATGACGACGATCTTATCGGCAATGTTGAGGATGCGCTCCTGATGGGAGATGATGAGGATGCTCCCGTTCGTGCGCGCGTGCATCTTTTCGAAGACCGAGATGAGGTTCTGAAAGCTCCACAGGTCGATGCCCGCCTCGGGCTCGTCGAACACGGAGAGCGCCGTGCCGCGCGCGAGGACGGTCGCGATCTCGATGCGCTTGAGTTCGCCGCCCGAGAGCGAGGCGTTGACCTCGCGGTCGATATAGTCGCGGGCGCACAGCCCCACTTCCGAGAGGTAGGTGCACGCCTCGCTGACGGTGATCTTTCTGCCCGCCGCGAGCGAGACGAGGTCTTTTACCGTGATGCCCTTGAAGCGCACGGGCTGCTGAAAGGCGTAGGAGATGCCGCGGCGCGCGCGCTCGGTGACGGAGAGCCCCGTGATATCCTCGCCGTCGAGGAAGATCTTCCCCTCCGTGGGCGTGAGGATGCCCGCGATGATCTTGGCAAGCGTGGACTTGCCGCTGCCGTTCGGGCCCGTGACGGCGACGAAGCGTTCGCTCACGCGGAGCGAGACGTCGTTGAGTATTTCCTTATTTACGTCGCCGTCGGACGCGGCGAAACTGATGTGACTGAGTTCTAACATATGTATCGTGCCTTTGTACAAATAGTATAGCGTTGCAACTCCGTTGCAACGCAGGATTTTACCACATTGTGCGCAAAAAGTCAACTAAAATAACACGGGCGCACAAGTGCAGCGAAACGGGCGGTCTCCCGCCCGTTCCCGTTACGATGATCTGTTTTCGTCGCTTTCGTCTTTGCCGTCGTTTTTGCCGTCCTTGCCGCCGAGTTCGGGGAAGGGATCGAGGTCGACCTTGCCGTTTTCCGCCCTGCCGCGGTTGAGCTTTTCCTCTTCCTCGCGCAGTTTTTTATTGGTGTGCGCGCGCACGCACAGCACGATGACGACCACGACGACGGCGATCCCCACGGCAACGCCGAGCATGATGAGCGCCGTGGTGAGCGTGGGCGTTCCGCCGTCGACGGCGTGCGTCTCGTACCCCGCCGTCTCCTTGCGGGCGACGACGAAGGAGAGTTCGCCGAGCGGGAGCCCCTCTTTCCGGAAGGTATAGCCGTCGTCCGTCTTGGTAAATTGCAGCGAACTGTTTTCGAGGCAGAACTGCGTTTGGATGTTGATGGTGATGGCGCGGAAGTCCGCCCACCGCTGCCCGGGCGAAAGGAGGTAATCGAAGGACCACCTTCCCGTATTCTCCGAAGTGATATCGGGCATGAGCGGCGCCGTGACGGTATTGACGACGTTTCCGTTCGCAGGCACCGTGACTTCGTACTCGTACCAAAGCATCAGGTTTTCCAATACCGCGGCGGCGTCGACGCGGGAGGTGAGCCTGAGGTCGCTGTCCGCGGAGAGCATGGCGACCGTCGCATTGTAAAAATCGAGATAGCTCACCGAAGTATCCGCGTCCGCGTACATCTCCTGCACGAAAGCGGCAAAATCCGTATTCCGCCGCACGGGCTCGCCGACCTGCGCGCCGTCGATGAGCTGCGCGCTCGCGCCCGACATGGAGTAAACGCCCGCCTCGAAGGTTTTGAGGGCGTCGCCGATGACGTAAATGACGATCTCCTGCGTCTGCCCCGAGCGGACGCTCCTGTACACTTCGCCGCGCCCGTTGTTGACGCCGACCACGCCGCTCCCCGCGCTGAACACCTGCGTGCGGCTCGGGTTGGCGTCGTAGCGGAAGATGAAGGTGCGCAGATCGCTCCCGTCCTCGGGTACGGTCACGGAGAAGGTATACACCGTGACGTTCTGCCCCTCGTAGAAAAAGGCATCCTGTACGGCGCTCTTGCGCGGGAGCTCCCCGTCGAGATCGAACGCCGTTCCGTAATAGCTCTTTTCGTGATAGGTATACCGCTCGCGGACTTCCTCTCCGCCGATATCGAGCGTTTTTCCGTCCACCGTGACGGAATAGCCGCCGGGCATCTCGGAGAGATAGTCGGGCTTGAACCCGACGGGAAGATACATCGTGAGCGTTACGTCGTCCTCCGTCGGATTTTCCAATTTATAGCTCGCCTCCACGCGGGAGGTGCTCTCTTCCGCCTCCTCCTGCGTGGCGGGAAGGTCGTCTATATAAAAGGTGAGCGTTTCGTCCGCGACGAGAACGGGGCACTCGGAACCGCCGCAGTCCACCACGACGTCGGATCCGTTCACACCCGACAAGCTGCCGTACAGGGAGACGGCGCGCGCCTCGGTGCTCTTGGCGGCGCCGACGAGCAGGCTGCCCGTCGCAACGGGCAGAGCAAGTAAAAACGCCCCCAAAGATTTACTTTTCATGATCTTAGCCACAACCTCCTTTTCAGCTCTTCCCTTCCGCGGGCTCCTCGTCGGGAGGCGGCGCAAACTCCGCCCAGAAGCAGCTCCCCTTGCCCACTTCGGAGATGACGCCGAACGGGCAGTCGTGCTGCAGGAGGATATTTTTGACGATGGAGAGCCCAAGCCCCGAACCATTTACGGGGCGTTTATGCGTTTTGTTGGAACGATAGTATCTGTCCCAAATAGTATCCACTTCCTCGGGCGGGATGCCCTTGCCCGAGTCGATGACTTCGAAACGGGCGTTCTTGCCCTTTTTATACAGCTTGACGCGCACGCGCTTATCTTCGCCCGTATAATTGACGGCGTTGCCGATGAGGTTATACAGCACCTGATCGATGCGTTCGCGGTTTGCCTGCGTGTACAGATCGTCCTCGATCTGCGTTTCGATAATATAGCCCGCCGTCTCCCTGAGGAAGGAGAACCGTTCGGTGACGGAGTACACCTCTTCGGAGAGGTTGAACACCGTCTTTTCGCCCATATTGACGCCCGCGCGCAGTTTGGAAAGGTCGAGCAGATCGCCAACGAGCAGCGTGAGACGGTCGCACTCGTCGATGATGACCTTTGCGTTCGCGTCGCGCTTTTTCTTGTCTTCGCCCGTGATCTCGATGATCATGGATGCGTACGCCTTGATCATGGTGAGGGGCGTTTTGAAGTCGTGCGAGACGTTCGCGATGAGCTCCTTTTGCATGGTATCCGCCTTAGAGATCTCCGAACGGGCGTAATCGAGCGCCTCGGCGAGCTCGGTGAGCTCGGCGCAGAAATAATTTTTCTTGAAGTGCAGATCGTAATTGCCGCGGGCGAGCTCCTTGGCGCGCTCGGTGACTTCGGTGACGGGTTTGGTGATGAACGCCGCCACGAACCCGCTCGTGACGAACGCGAGCACCACCGCGACGAGCGCGGTGATGATGGAGAGCCACTGCATGCTCAGGGCAAGTTCGCCGTACTGCTGCACCGACGCGGAGACGAAGAGAAAGGTGCTCCTGCCCTCCAAGGAGACCTCCTCGGCATAGGAGACGACGGACTGCGTGATGAGGAAACCCGGGAGCCCGCCGTTCGCCTTCTGCTCAACGAGCATATCGGCAAGATCGCGGTGGTTCGCATCGTCAAATTCGAGCGCGCTCTCGCCGTTCTCGTAAAAGAGGTATACGCTCAGCCCGTAGTCGTTGGCGATATCGGTGAGGCGCAGTCCGAGCACGGAGGCGTTCTGCGCGCTGCCGATCTCGGCGATCATGCGCTCGCGCGCTTCGCTGATATTCGTGAACGTGCTCTCGCGGTACTGCCGCGTGATGAGGGAGTTCTGAACAAGCACGAAGATGACGACGACGAGCAGCGCAAAGGCGGAAAAAGCAAACCACAAAACGAGGTTCAGGCTCCTGCCCGACCTCACCCTCTGCTCTTTTCCATGTTCTCTCATACCCCTGCACCCCGACGGGAAAATCGTCCCGCACGGGCAGGACACCCTGCCGTGCGGGAACGTTTTTTCAAATCATGCTTCAAATTTATAGCCGAGCCCTCTGAGCGTAACGATATATTTGCGGTACTCCTTGAGATTGCCGCGGAGCATCTTGACGTGCGTATCCACCGTGCGGTCGTCGCCGTAGAAATCGTACCCCCACACCTTGTTCAGAAGGCGCTCGCGCGTGAGCGCCACGCCATTGTTCTGTACGAAATAGAACAGCAGCTCGTATTCCTTGGGCGTGAGTTCCGCCTTTTCGCCGTTGACGGTGACGCTCCGCCCCGCGATGTCCACATGCAGCCCCTCGAAGTCGTAGACCTGCGCGTTCTCCGCGCGCGAAGGCTTGCCGCGCTTCATCACGGCATGGATGCGCGCCATGACCTCCTTGGGGGAGAAAGGCTTCGTCACATAGTCGTCCGACCCGATCTCGAATCCGAAGAGCTTATCGTACTCCTCGCCGCGCGCCGAAAGCATGATGACGGGCGTATCCTTGAATTTGCGGATCTCCTTGACCGCGGAAAACCCGTCGAGCTTGGGCATCATGACATCCATCAGGATGACGTCGTAGTCGTTTTCGCGGCACTTCTTGACGGCTTCCATGCCGTCCTGCGCCTCGTCCGCCTCGCCGCCCTCAAATTCGACGTACTCACGGAGCACCGCGCGGATCATCTCCTCGTCGTCTACGATCAAAACTTTCATATGCTCCTCCTTGTTATCGGTCATTATATCCGTTCTCCTTTATATCTGCTTTATAACAGCGTGAAAATTAAGTGAAATATACACGCGCCCGATTGTTTGCTCCATTATTATACCACGCCGCACCGCCCAAATCAAGTAAAAAATATTCCGCATAAATTACAAACATTTGTTTGACTTATTCGAAAAAGCGTGCTATACTTGAACCATGATCACGGAAGAGAAACTGCATATTCTTACGGAGAGCGCAAAGTACGACGTCTCCTGCTCCTCCTCGGGCAGCGGGCGCAAAAACGCGGGCGGGATCGGGAACGGCATGCCGGACGGCTGCTGCCATTCCTTCACGCCGGACGGAAGGTGCGTCTCTCTTCTCAAGATCCTTTTGAGCAACGACTGCGTATTCGACTGCAAGTACTGCCTCAGCCGCAGGAGCTGCGACGTGCCGCGCGCCTCCGCCACGCCCGAGGAGATCTGCGAGCTGACCGTCGATTTTTACAAGCGCAACTACATCGAGGGGCTCTTCCTCTCCTCGGCGGTGCACATCTCTCCCGATCACACGATGGAACAGCTCGTCCGCACCGTAAAGCTGCTGCGCACGAAGTATAACTTTCACGGATATGTACACCTTAAAGGTATCCCCCGCGCGGACAGACTGCTCGTGAACGAGGCGGCGCGGTACGCCGACCGCATGAGCTATAACGTGGAGCTGCCCTCCGAGGCGAGCCTGAAACTCCTCGCCCCGCAGAAGAGCAAAGAGAGCCTTCTCCTCCCGATGAAACAGCTGAAGAACGAGCGCGAACGCTTCCGCGCCGAAAAGCGCAAGGGTTACTTTCTGCCCGCGGGGCAGACCACGCAGATGATCGTGGGCGCCTCGCCCGAACGCGACGGGCAGATCCTCCGCTTGGCGCAGGGACTGTACCGCGTGACGGGGCTCAGGCGCGTGTATTACTCCTCCTATGTGCCCGTCGTGGAGGACAGCGCCCTCCCCGCCGTATCAAGCCCCGCGCTCCGCGAGCACCGCCTCTATCAGGCGGATTGGCTGCTCCGCTTCTACGGGTTCGACGTTGAAGAGCTCGTCCCCGCGGCGGAAAACCTCCCGCTCGAATTCGACCCGAAGTGCGCGTGGGCGCTCAGGAACATGCACCTCTTTCCCGTGGAAGTCAACCGCGCGCCCCTCGAAATGCTCCTCAGGGTCCCCGGCATCGGCGCGCGAAGCGCGCAGAAGATCTTGTCTGCGCGGCGGTACGCCTCGCTCACCTTCGAACATCTGAAAAAGATGCGCGTAGTGCTCAAACGCGCGCGGCACTTCATCACGGCGGGCGGAAAGTTTTACGGGGCAAAGAACGAGCTCTCGGTGCGCGGCCTGCTCGCGGCGGGCGAGGCGCAGGAAAACGCGCGGCAGCTCTCCATGTTCGCAAGCGGCACGGAACTCTCCGTGCGCACGGGCGAACTGTGACCGTTACATAATCCCGCACGCCGCCGTGCGGCTGAAAAGCGCTATGATTTGGTTTTTTGACGGCAGCAAAGACGCCTTTTTGACAACCTTTCTCCTCGCCTACCGCGACGAGCGCCCCATCATCTCGGCGGGCAGCCATCAGCTCTCGCTCGGGCAGGAGTGCGTCTTCGTCCGCGCGGACGAGAGCAAGGCGCGCCGATGCGAGGCGCGCCTCAAAGAGCTCGATAAAAACTGCATGCGGGACTTGGATCTGCTCCTCCGGAGCGGGGAAAGCGACGCCCCGCGCATCGCGTTCGACTATCTCAGGCTGATCGCGGCGGAGGGGCGCCCCGTGCGCGGGATGCTCGCCGAGGACGCCGTCGCCAAAGCCATGGAGTGCATCCGCCGCGTCACCTTCGAAGTGCACCGCTTCAAGGGCTTCGTGCGCTTTTTGGAGAGCGCGAGCGGCGCGCTGTACGCGCCCATCTCGCCCGATCACGACATCGCCGACCTCCTCGTCCCCCATTTCCGCGGGCGCATCCCGCATATCCCGTTCGTCATCCACGACGTCCGCCGCGGCAAAGCGGCGGTATGGGACGGCGCGCACGCCTTTCCCGCGCCCCTTGAAAAGGCGGAGATCGTCCTCTCCGCAGACGAGGCGGCATGGCAGGCGCTTTGGAAACAGTACTACCGCAGCGTGAACATCCCCTCGCGCGAGCGCATCCGGCAGATGAAGGGCTACATGCCCGTGCGCTATTGGAAGTTCATGCCGGAGGATCCTTCCGCGGCGGCTGAGGGTGAATTGTCAACTTAAGTGCAACAGTTAGAAAGATTTTGATCAAACAAATCTTGTGGTGTATGGTAATGTAAAACCTTCTTGGGTCTGGCGTTTAAAAGCGCCAGATTCTTTTTTAGTGTTGCAGGACTCACCCTTGAAAGATTCCTTCCTTTGGGATAAAATTCCCGGAGTAATCCGTTCAGATTTTCATTTGTTCCTTTCTGCCATGCACAATACGGATCTGCAAAGTACATATCACAGTGCAAGGCTTTCTC
>DBGBVX010000062.1:0-33467 GCA_048370055.1 Candidatus Gallimonas sp.
AAGGGTGAGTCCTGCAACACTAAAAAAGAATCTGGCGCTTTTAAACGCCAGACCCAAGAAGGTTTTACATTACCATACACCACAAGATTTGTTTGATCAAAATCTTTCTAACTGTTGCACTTAAGTTGACAATTCACCCGATCTCAGGTAAAAGTTATACGCGCTCGATCTTGTCGCTCTTGAGGCAGCGCGCGCAGACGTAACCGGTCTCTACCTTGCCGTCCTTCACATAGGAGACCTTCTGCACGTTCGCTTTGAACGCGCGCTTGGTCTTGCGATTGGAGTGGCTCACGTTGTTTCCGGACGTCTGACCCTTTCCGCAGACAGTGCAAACTCTCGACATATTCTTATCCTCCCGACGGGCGTATTTTTCGTAAATGACAGCGGGCACAAAAAAATCGTGCTCGTCACGAACGTGTCTATGATAGCAGTTTTTCCCGAAAAATGCAATGAAAAAAGGGGCGTTCCGGAGAAAAATTTTGCGAAATATGTGAAAAATTTTTCAAGAACGCTTGCAAATTACGCCATGATGGGGTAGAATAGATGAGAGAACGCTGAGGAGAACGCTTATGTCAGTCAGCACCAGCAACGCATACGGAAAAATTTCCATCTCCGACCTTGCCATCGCAAAGGTCGCCTCTTGGGCTGCGCTCGAGAGCTACGGCATCGTGGATACCGTTGCAAGCCGCTTTACCGACTCGTTCGCCGAGCTTTTCAAGAAAGACGCAGGAGGCAAGGGCGTAAAAGTCACTACGTCCGGCAACCGTATCTTTATCGACGTTTCCGTACTCATCAAGTACGGCGTCTCCATCGAGGCAGTCGCGGAATCCTTAAAGGAAGGCATCAAATATAAGGTGGAGTATTTCACGGGTATGATCGTAGATACCGTGAACGTCAACGTCGTCGGGTTGAAATTATAACTCGGCCTCTGCGCGATAACATTCGGGAGAGAAATTTTTCATGCAAAAAACGATCAACTGCGCCACCTTTCGCAAGATGGTCCTTGTCGGCGCGAAAATGCTCGAAAATAATCGGGCAAAGGTAGACGCGTTAAACGTCTTCCCCGTGCCCGACGGCGATACAGGCACGAACATGTCGCTCACGTTGCAGTCGGCGGTCAAGGAGCTTTCCTCCGTCGCCTCCAACAGCTTCCCCGAGGTATGCGACAGCGTCTCCAAAGGCGCGCTCCGCGGCGCACGCGGCAACTCGGGCGTTATCCTTTCGCAGATCTTCCGCGGCATTTGCTCCGTCCTTCGCGACGGCAAGCCCGAAGTCGATACCAAAACGTTTGCCAAGGCGATGGAAGCGGGAACCAAAGTCGCCTACAGCGCCGTATCCATCCCCAAGGAGGGCACCATTCTCACCGTCGTCCGCATGATGAGCGAGTTCGCGGTGAAAAACGCGGGAAAACTCCGCGATTTCGAGACATTCCTGCCCGCCGTCATCGAAGAGGGCGACAGGGCGCTCGCGCAGACGCCCGAACTTCTGCCCGTGCTCAAAAAGGCGGGCGTCGTGGACTCGGGCGGCGTGGGGCTCATGACCATCATGCGCGGGTTTTTGTCCGCGCTCATGGGCGACGAGATCGTCTCCGAAGTGCAGACGGAGGCAGCCAACCAAGCTTCCTCCATGGACGCGGACTTCGGCGACAACTCGGACATCATCAATATGGATCTCGGCGAGATACAGTTTGCATACTGCACCGAGTTCTTTATCATCAACCTCAAAAAGAGCACCACGCTCGCCGATATCGATAAATTGCGCGAAAACCTCATGGGCATCGGCGACAGCGTCATCTGCATCGGCGACCTCGAGATGGTCAAGGTGCACGTGCATACCAACAGCCCCGGCGTAGCGCTCACCTACGCGTTGGAGCTCGGCGAACTCGACCGCCCCAAGATCGAGAACATGCTCGAACAGAACCGCGCGCTCAAAGCAAAGCGCGAGGCGGAAAAGAAGGAGCAGGGGATGCTCGCCATCTGTGCGGGCGAGGGCATTTCCGAGATCTTCAAAGATCTCTTTGTCGACCGCGTCATCGAGGGCGGGCAGACGATGAATCCCTCCGCGTCCGATATCGCGACGGCGGTGCAGAAGATCAACGCGGAAAACGTGTTCGTATTCCCCAACAATAAAAATATCGTGCTTGCGGCGGAGCAGGCGAAAGCGCTCGTCGAAAACCGCACCATTCACGTGATCCCCACCAAGAACGTGCCGCAGGGCTTTGCCGCCGCGCTCGCCTTCAGCCCCGACGCTCCCGTCGAGGAGAACAAGACGAATATGATCCATGCGATCGACAACGTGAAGTCCGGACAGGTCACGCACGCCGTGCGCACGACCAACGTCAACGGGTTCTCCATCAAGGAGGGCGACATCATCGGGCTTGACGATAAGAAGATCCTCGCCAAGGGGCATAACGTCGACGAGACGGTGATGAAGCTGCTCGATAAGCTCAAGGACGACTCCCACGAGGTGATCACCCTCTACTACGGCGAAGGCGTGAACGAGTCGGACGCAGCCGCGCTCTCCGAAAAGGTTCAGGAAGCCTTTCCCGACTGCGACGTAGACTTCCACTACGGCGGGCAGCCCGTGTACTACTACCTGCTGTCTCTCGAATAACACCCGAAAAAAAGAGCGCGGAGCCGCTCTTTTTTCATAGAGGAAATTGCTTGGAATTGCTAAAATTATTGAGTAAAGTTTATTAAAAATGGATATCCTTCGGCTCAGGGGCGTCACCGAAAAACGCGCCAAAGATTTTTATAAATTGGGGATCACGGACAGCGCCGCGCTCGTCCGCCATTTCCCGCGCGCCTATCTCGATATGACGAACCGCACCTCGGTGCGGGAAGTCTTTCATAACGATACGGCGCTTTTGGCGTGCCGCCTTGTTTCGGTGGAGCCCGTGCGCCACTATTCGCGCCTGAAAACGGTGCGCGCGTGGTTGGAGCAGGACGGCGTGACCTTTCCCGCCGTGTGGTTCAACATGCCCTATCTCGCCGAGCGGTTGAAGCCGGGCGAATATCTCTTTTACGGCAGGGTGCAGAACCGTTACGGGCAGATCTCTCTCGTCAATCCGAGTTTCGAACCGCTCGACCGCGTCGCGCGGCTCAAGGGGATCGTGCCCGTGTATCCGCTGCGCGGCTCGCTCACGCAGCGCGTCGTGTGGGACGCCGTCTCCGCCGCGCTTGCCGCGGAAAAGTTGGAGACGGTCATCCCGTGGGAGCTCGTCAAAAAATACGGACTTTCGCCGCTGAAGGAGGCTTATTACGCCGTTCACGCGCCAAAATCGCAGGAAGAGGCGCGCGCAGGGGCGGAGCGCATCGCACTCGAAGAGTATTTTACGCTGCTTTCCGCCTTCAAGCTCGTCAAGGGCGACCGGCAGGAGGCGCGCCGCAATCGCTATACCGTCACGGAGCGCGAAGTCGCCGCGTTTGAAAAACGCTTTCCCTTCCCGTTCACGGCGGGGCAGCAGGCGGCGGTGCGCGCCATTTACGATAACGTCACCGGTCCCGTACGCATGAACCGCCTGCTTCAGGGCGACGTCGGCAGCGGCAAGACCGCCGTCGCGCTCACGGGCATCTTCATGGCGCTCAAAAGCGGATTTCAGGCTGTATATCTCTCGCCCACGGAAGTGCTTGCCGCGCAGAACTGCGCGCTTCTTGAAAAGATGTTCCCCGAGTACCGTGTGGGGTACCTTGCGGGCGGCAGTACGGCAAAGGAAAAACGCGAACTCAAGGCGGCGCTCGCCGCGGGGGAGATCGACGTTTTGTGCGGCACGCACGCCGTGCTGCAGGGCGATGTGCACTTCAAAAATCTTGCGTTCTGCGTGTGCGACGAACAGCACCGTTTTGGCGTGGCGCAGCGCAATATATTGAGTGAAAAAGGCGATATGCCCGATGTTTTGGTCATGTCGGCAACGCCCATCCCGCGCACGCTTTCGCTCGTCTTTTACGGCGATCTCGACGTGACGACTATCCCCGATAAGCCGCTCGACCGCAAGCCCATCACCACGGCGATCATCCCCGCGTACAAATACGACGATATGTTGGAATACGTTCGCGGCGAGGCGAAAAAGGGGCGGCAGGCGTACTTTGTGTGCGCCAAGATTGATGACGACGAAGGGGAGGTCACCTCCGTCACCGAACTTTGGGAGGAGCTCAAAGGCAGGCTTCCCGACGTTCGCTTTGCGCTCCTGCACGGCAGGATGAAGGAGAAGGAAAAGAGCGCCGTCATGGCGGCTTTCAAAAATCATGAGTACGATTGCCTCGTCTCCACGACCGTCATCGAAGTGGGCGTCGACGTGCCCGACGCAACCATCATGGTCATCATGAACGCCGAGCGGTTCGGGCTCTCGCAGCTCCATCAGCTCCGCGGCAGAGTGGGGCGGGGGAGCGAAAAAAGTTGGTGCTTTCTCCTCGTCGGGTCAGACAGCGAAACGGCGCGGGAACGGCTTACTGTGTTCAAGAACACGTCCGACGGCTTCGCGCTCGCCGAAAAAGATTTGGAACTGCGCGGCAGCGGCGATTTCCTCGGCACGCGCCAAAGCGGCAGATTTCTGAGCGAGATCAAAAATCTCAGATATTCGACGGACGTCATTTTCACCGCCAAAAAGCTCACCGACGAGGCGTTTGAGCGCAGGCTGAACTTCGAGGCGATCCGCGCCGCGGCGATGGCAAAGTACGAAAGCCTGAAAGACGTGGTGCTCAACTGATTTCGCGCGCACGCGAACGCGCATGCGAGAATATTGTATATGGGGATACATTCCGCCCGAGGGATTTGTTCCCTGAGCGGAATCGGGGGAGCGGGCATTGTTTTTGGTTGACAAAACCGCGCGGCGGGTATAATATAAATAGACCGACGCCGCATACGGGCCTGTTACGGATTCGATTGCAAGCGGAGTTTGTCGGACGCACGCCGGAGGCTCGGCTCCGTAAAAACGGAAATTAAATTTAAATGCTGACAAGAAAGAAAGAAGGTCGGCTGTTGCGCGTCGCGCTTCCGCGCGCCGTGTAGCGCTTGCGGCTTAACTTAGTTTAAGCTCCGTCCTGTCCCGATTGCCCACGGTCGGGAACGGGGCGTCAATCAAGTGGGGAACCTCCTCAGGGGGAAAACTTTCGCCCCCCGAGAGGATCTTAGGAAAGTATGCCCAAGGCGCAGGTTGTCTGTGGACTGCCCGCGGGCGAGATCTGATCACAGACTAAGCGTGTAGTGTCCGCAGATGAACCTTGTAAGACCGCAGTTCAACTCTGCGCAGGTCCACCATATCGGAACTATCCGAACCGGGATAGGCAGGCATCTCCCAAGGAGTATCCTCGGGGGATGTCTTTGTATATTTGAAGAAAATCTGGATCTTATCGTCGAACACAATGATTTTCTCAATCAAAGCACGGATCAGCCGCCTTGGCGCCTGACGGAGTGGATCGGTCAGATAGCTGATGACTTTTTCTTTTGTCAGGCGATTTTGATTCTTGCACTGTTCTATGGCAATCTTGTCGTCGATCTCACTGCGCCGCTGTTCGAGTTTGTCCATGCGTGTTTTGGTCGTCTCGTTGAAGATGCCTCGTTCGATCGCCTTCATAATGTTTGCGAGCGACCGCGTCACTTCGTCCCTGTCGCGCTCTAAAAGCTGTAAGACGGATTGATCGCTCATTCGTCTCTCATGGATGCGCATGATCTCATCTGCAATTTTGTCCGTTGTCGCCCGATCTCCAAAAAGTTGGCAGACGATGCCGATTACAAATTGCTCAAATTTTTCTTTCGGGAGAATGGATTTCGTGCAGGTGCCTTCTCGTTTACGTCTCATGCATTTGTAATAGTGCATGACTGTTCCGTTGCGCGATGTTCCCGCCTCGCCCTGCATATTGGTACCGCACAGCCCGCAGACGAGCTTTTGCCGCAGAAGGTATTCTGTGACAACGCTCCGGCTGCCTTTTTTATTATAGCGCAGCATTTGCTGTACCTTATCATAGAGAGGCTTTGGGATGATGGCGGGGAAAATGTCTGTGTAAACCGTGCCGCCGTACCGACAGATGCCCGTATATTTTTCCAACCGTAAGATATGGTAAACTGTATTCAGTAAAAAAGGTTTTCCGTGGAAGCTGATTCCCTGTGCTTGCAGGCGCTCTGCAATGTCTCTCACGATTTGCCCTGCGGCATATTGCTCATAGATGAAGCGTACGACTTTTGCCTCATCCTCTTCTATGACAACTTTTTTATTTACTGCACGGTATCCCATAGGGAGGATACCGCCGGTGTACAGTCCCTTTTTTCTGTTTTCAAGGTTTCCGCGGCGGATCTTCTGTGAAAGCTCCGCCGAGTAATATTCAGCGAGTCCGATATAGACGTTTTCGAGAAGAATACCGTCGAGGTTTTTTGTGCCGTCAATATTTTCCGACGTGCGCTGGGTTGCAGAGATGAGCGTTTTATGGTTCTTCTTTAATTTCTGCTTGTTCAGAGCGATCTCGATGGAGTTTCTGCCAAAGCGGTCAATGGCATAGACGAGAACGATATCCCACAGGACTGGCTTTTCCGCATCGGAAAGCATCCGTTGAAATTCTGCTCGGTTATCGTTCGTTCCCGTGGTTGCACGGTCAGCATAGGTATCAATGATCGTCAGCCCGTTTTTCTCTGCGAAGTCGCGGCATACGCGGAGCTGGCTTTCAATGGACTGATCATTCTGCTTTTCGCAGGAATATCTTGCGTAAATAACAGCGCCTTTCATGCGGTTTCCTCCTGTAAGCTGATTTGCATTGCGCAGAGCACACGTTTGCCTGCAAGATTGAGCTGCTGCCGTCGCCAGAGGAAGTGATAGGGACTTCCGAGCACGGCAGGCTTAGCTATAATGATATTCTCGGCAGGGCAGCGGGAGAGCCGCCGAACAGAGGGCGCATTGCTTCTCTGGAAGATGATGCGCACGACGTGGTAGCCGCCCTGTGCTGCGTACAGTCTGCAAACGGCAAGTTGCTCTTTCAGCGCGCCGCGCTTTCTGCCTCTTGCGTAGATGATCGCTTGTTTCATAAAATACCTCCGAAGTGATGTGTGCTGTCAGCGTAGCACAAACGAAAGGGGAATGGAACGACCTCGCCGCCACCTGTTTCATCCCTGCGGACAACCAAATTCTCACCTTGGACAACCTCGGGACAACCTGATGCACACCATTCCATTCGCCCTGTGCAGGATTCCTTCCAACCAAACACGCCAAAGCAACATCGGAAAAAGCCAAGCCGTCAAGGGAAAGGCGTTTGTCGGTATTCGGAAGGTCATGGATCGCCGCAGAACAAAATGATTGCGTCCAAGTACAGCAAAAAAGCCGAGCGCACGCTCGGCTTTCGTATTTTACGCAATCATTTTTTCCCTTGACGGCAAAGGCTTTTTCTGATACCATCCGATCCCCAACAACCAAAACCGATGGCAAGGTGGTGAAAAGGGCAGAAACAGGTTGTGGAAAGGTTAGAAACAAGTGGGGAATGAGGTGTTCCATTCATTTGTGTAAAGTGCTACCATAGAAAAAAGGAGGCATGATATACCCGGTCTGTCAAGATAATTTTTATGATTGGCAATCGGATGCAACAAAGCGCGGGGACGTGTTGCACGCTCTGACGCGGGACAAAGGGATGTACCGGCCTGTGTCGTAACAAAAAAAGCAGATATGTTGCATCATGGGCGGGAATTTGCAAGACGCTCTTTTCAATCAACGGGATGCGTGCTACAATATTGTCGTCGAAACAGAAGTTTTACTATCTTTTATACGGAGGAGGCAGGATAAATCGTGAAATACGGGACGGTTGCATATGTCGCTAAACCTGTATCCCGCATTGTCTTTGGCTGTGCGATTTCGCCCGTCGTTTTGTCGAAAGACGGAAATGAGATTTTTGACAGCGCATGGCAGGCAGGGATCAATACCTTTGATCTGGCGCGAAATTATGTGGCAAGCGAGATGCATTTCGGAAACTGGTTGGAGAAGCGGGGCGTAAGGGATCGGGCCGTCATTCTCTCTAAATGCGGGCATCCGAGTCTGTTTGGCAGAACAAGGCTCACGAAGCAGGACATTTTGAACGATTTTTCACGTTCGACAAGGCAGCTGAAAACGGATTATATCGATATTTATCTGCTTCATCGGGATGATGAATCCCAAGATGTGTCTGTTGCCGTAGAGATCATGAACGAATTGCACGCAGCGGGGAAGATCGGCGCGTTCGGAGGCTCCAACTGGAAACATACGCGCATCGAAGAGGCAAACGAATATGCTTATAAACATGGCCTTGTTCCTTTTTCCGTCTCCAGCCCGAATTTCGGACTGGCGGAACAAGTGAATGACCCGTGGGGCGGCGGCTGCGTGAGCATCAGCGGGGTGCAAAACGCGTCGGCAAGAAAATGGTACCTTGATCATTCGATTGCGATTTTTGCATATTCTGCGCTTGGCCGAGGACTTTTTTCCGGAAAAGTTCACAGTAGTGATTTGGAAAATATCGGCAGCGTATTGGATCAGGCTGCGCAGCGCGGCTACTGTTCCGAAGAAAACTTCGAACGTCTGCGCCGTTGCGAAATCATTGCCGAACGCCACGGCGCAACCGTGCCGCAGGTGGCGCTTGCATGGATCTTTACGCAAGGGCTCGATGTCTTTGCCGTTGTGAGCGCAACTGCCAAAGAGAGGATCCTCTCCAATGTTGCATCATTGGATTTGCAGTTGTCTTCTCAAGAAGCCGAGTATCTGGACTTAAGGAGGGCATCCGTATGAAATACAGTCTGATGACAATGCCGCTTGCTTTTCCGGTGATCGCAAAACATTTTTTTGATCATGACGAAGAGGAGATGCGCGAGGCATATTGTGAGATGCTGGATCTGATCGCGGATGCGGGGTATCGGGCGGTCGATGTCATGGATCTCGAGATCCGTATGTTCGGACGGGAGGCGCTGCGCGAGCAATTGGAAAGCCGGGGACTGCGCGCCGCCTGTGTTCTGTATATGCAAGGATTCGGCGGCGCAGGGGATGAGGCGGTGCGGGACGCCGTGTTTTTGGGCGCAGATGTGTTGATGCTGGTTCCTGCCTATCGGGAAGAATACGCATCGATGACGCCGGAAGAGATCAGACATTCGCTTGTCCAAATATGGACGCCTCTTACAGACAAGGCGATAAAAGCCGGGCTTTGTGTTGTGGCAGAGGATACGCCCGATCTCCGATTGCACTTCTGTACGCGGGAAGAGGTCGCCGACGTATTGAAGAATGTCCCCGGACTTAAATTTGTGTATGATTGCGGGAATGTCTTGTTGGTTCACAATGATCCGGTTGCATATTTTCGTCACTTCGCAAAGGAGACCGCGCATGTCCATCTGAAAGATATGGAGTCGGATCGTGAGGATAAGTGTGCGGTTTTGGGGAGCGGGCTGGTGGATATCGCATCCGTCATGGAAGCGCTGACGGAAGCCGGTTATAACGGGTGGGTCACGATCGAACTGAAGGTGGATGAGAAGAAAGGAGTTTTGCGCTCCCTTCGTGACGCGCTTGCCTATGCAAAAGAATTCCACCTATTACCGCCCCGAAGGGACGAACGGCAAGAACGACTACACGCAGGACAGTCTGCATTCCGTGTACTTTGCCATCCCGCGCAGCGTCGTCTCGGAGTACGGCAAGATGACCGCCGTCCATCAACAATAAAATCTCGCACGATTTTAGGTAAATTTGAGTAGTGAACAGGGTAGCCAAAAAATATCACTTCACTATTTTGAATAGCGTTTAATGTATGTTTATTTTCCAAAGCATATACGGAAGCATTTTCGTTTAAGCCTTTTACGAGTTTTTCAACACAATGTTTTGTGTTGCCTGTGCCGCTGAAATATACACCTATCATTTTGACCTCACTCATCAAATAAAGTTTTCAGGTAATCGTCCCAATTACCTTTCAATTCAACATTTGGAGAAATAATCAAAGCCGTTACACCGTGAACAAGAGACCAACATTTAATAAGTTTTGCAAGTCCCTGTTCCTTACTTAATCCATATTTTACAGTTAAAGCATAACAAGCCTTTCTAAATATTTCAAAAGGCGGGTAATTATCTTTCACCTCATCAAGCGTTAAAATTGCTTTACAGGTTTCTTTGCCGCTGAATATAAAATCAAAATATACAGGGTGCAACTTAAAAAAATCAATATAAGCATAACCGAGTATTCCTAAGGTATCAGGGTTAGATATATCCTTGTTTGCTATCGACTTCATTAAATAATCAGCAAATCGCTTTGAAACATATTCACGACAGGCTAATAATAATTCCTCTTTGCCTTTGAAGTGCGCATATGGCGCTGCATAAGTAACACCACAAGCACCGGCAACTTTACGAATTGAAAGCCCTTGTTCTCCCTCGTTATTGACTATGTCGATTGCCTTTTCTATAAGTTCGTTTCTCAAATTTCCGTGATGATATGATTGCGTTTTGTCCATTTATAGCTCCTATAATCTTAACAGTATCAAGATTATATCACTTAAACTTGACATTGTCAAGATAAAATGATAGACTTATATAGAATAAATCCGTATCTGTTTTGTGGTTGCTTACGCTTAACCGCCTTGTGGGATTATTTCGCCGCCTTGTGTTCTGATCAACGGGCAAGCGGTTGTATTTTTCGCGGGCGAAAAATCTCCACCGACAACTTCTTTCCCGCCATTGCGGGAAAGTATGTCCCGTTGACATTCCACTTCGGCGGCGAGCTGGTCTGGTTAAGGCGGTTAAGCACAAAAGCACCGCAAAAATTAAATTAAGGCGCACCCCGCGCCGAAAGGAGCAACCGCAATGGAAAACGCAGTTATATATCCCCGTTACAGTTCACACGGTCAGAACGATATGACCATAGAGGGGCAAATCCGTATATGCACAGAGTTCGCCCACAGCAGGGGGCTGAACGTAATCAAAATTTACCCCGAAAAAGCAAAAAGCGCGTCCAAAGACACGCACAAGCGCAAGGCTTTTCAACAGATGTTACACGACGCGGAAAGCGGCGCGTTTCAGTATATAATCGTTTACAAATTTGACCGTTTCGCCCGCAACCGCTTTGAAAGTATGATGATTAAACACCAACTCAAAGAGAAATGCGGCGTTAAAGTGTTGTCGGCATTAGAGCCAGTAACCAACGATGAGGGCGGCGAACTGTATGAAATGTTCGTTGAGTGGAACGACGAAAAATACAGTCAGCGGCTTTCCGTGCGTATCCGCGACGGCTTGACTACCAGCGTAGAAAACGGCACGTTCACGGGTTCAAAACTGATTTTCGGGTATAAACTCATAGACACCGACAAGACGGGCAAAAAGGGTACTATACATAAAGTCGCTATTGACGAAAAACAAGCCGAAATCGTGCGTTTCGTATATACCGAATATGCCAAAGGCACAGACAAGAAAGACATAGCCGCCGTGCTCAATGCACGGGGTGAGCGTTTCAACGGCAAGCCATTCAAAGGCAGAACTTTCGACAGGTGGCTGACAAATGCGAAATACACGGGCGAATATTACTTCGGCGGCAGGCTTTGCGCAAATACCTATCCCCCAATAATAGACAAACTGCTTTTTGCCGAGGTACAAAAGCGGCTTGCAAAAAACAAGATTTTAGCGGGCGCAAATTCTGCAATAGAGCCGTACCTGCTCACGGGAAAAGCCTATTGCGGGCATTGCGGCACGGCTATCGTTGCGGACGGCGGAACAAGTTGCAACGGGAAAAAGCACTATTATTATGCTTGCAAACAGAAGAAAAAAGGCTTGTGCCATAAATCGCGGGAAAACAAAGACAATTTGGAAATGCAAGTTGCCCAAGCGGTCAAAGACTTTTTGAGCGATAAGAAGAACGCCGACCGCGCCGCCGCTGATACGATTGCATATTATGAGCAGCGCACGGGCGATAGCGGCTTGCGGAGCATAGAAACGCGCATAACGCAAGCGCAACAAGAAGTCGAAAACTTAACGAACGCTTTTATCGAGGCGAAAAGCGCATTGCTCCGCGCGGGCATCGAAAAGAAGATGCAGGACTATGAAACATTGCTTGCCGATCTGCAAGCACAAAAATCGCAAATCGAATTAGAGCGCGGGCGGCAGGTAACGAAACAGCAGATACTTGCGTTCGTTGCCGAACTTATCAAAGGCGAACCGACCGACAAAGAGTACCAGCGCAAAATTATTGATAATCTTGTGTTTATGGTCTATGTCTATGACAATGAGATTGTAACCTATCTGAATTTTGGCGTTGACAAAGCCGTCGAGCGAGTACGGCTTGACGAAACAAACGCGGCAATAGAGGGATTGAAAAATGTTCAAACTTTTTCCCCGCTACTCCACCAAAAAGAGGGGCGGGGCTGATTTTCAGCTCCCGCTCCTCTTTCTTTATAAGGGATCACAGATGGGGGTGGATGGGTGCTTTTTTACAGCGGGGCGTTCATCGTGATCATATGATTATTGAATAAATTTTGTCTGTAAAAGCGGGTTATTTCAATTTATTTGCATAAAAAAGACAGACGTGTGAAAGGTTTATGATGTTTTTGTACACGGTGTGAAACTATTCGAATTGGTGAAAGCGGCTATAAATTTTTTTAGTATATAATCGCGAGATATTCATGATATTTCGGGAAAATTAAATTGACACATTGTGAGCAAAATGGTATAATCTCGTTAAATTAAGCGGGCGAAACAATAAGGATTTTGTCGATCTGAAAAACAAGAACGCTTCGTTCTTTTTCTACAAAAGAACGGGTGGAGGCTGTGCAAACAGCCTCCACAAAATATTTATTCAGACTGTTCTTTCGGACAAACCGACCCTTCGGGAATGTTCGGTTAATTTGCCTGATAAGTCCGTATAAATTCGGAAGAGTGAGCCTTACTGATATTGTACGATTCCGTATCGCGGAGATAACATAATACGAATCTGATCGGAACGCCGGTGTGCGCGGGAACAACAAGCCAACGGCGGACCGTTAGAGATACATACGTAACACTTTATTATGGAGGATAAATAAGCAATGGCAAAGAACGTGAAAAAGTGGGCTGGCCTGGCAGTTGCGTCGGTACTGTCGCTCTCGATGGTAGTCGGCCTTGCCGCATGCGGCGGGAACGGCGATGATCCGATAAACCCGAATCCGGATCCTACGCCTACGCCCGATCCCCAAGAGCCTATCGTTCTTAATTTTTCGAACGCTTCGCTCCCGATCGGTGATAAGTTGACCATCACGGCGACGACGGATGACGATTCAGCCGTAACGTGGACCTCGAGCGATCCAGCGGTCGCAACTGTTGATGCGAACGGCGTTGTGACGTCGTTGGCAGAGGGCTCCGTCACCATCACGGCGACAACGGTAGACGACGAGACGGCTACTTGCAGCATTGTCTGCGGCGAGTCATTCACTTACAGGGCGGCGGTCTCCACTTCGCCCACAACGTGGAACCCGCACACCTGGACAAACAACACCGATTCCATCATTCTCGGCTATATTACGATGGGTTTTTACAGCGTTCAGCTTAGGTATGATGAGGCGGGGAACGTCGTTGGCTATGAATGGGCTAACGAGATGGCTTCCGCCGACCCCGTCGATGTGACGAGCGAATATGTCGGCAGATACGGCGTGGCGAGCGACGATAGCAACAAGGCATGGCGTATCGCGCTCAATCAGGACGCCGTATGGCAGAACGGCGACGAGATCACTGCGGATGATTACATCTATTCCATGCAGCAGCTTCTTGATCCCGTCATGCTTAACCGCCGTTCAGACAGCTACACGGGCAGCACGTTTTCCATCTACGGTGCGCGCAACTATCTGTATTCCGAAACGGCGGCAACCTATGAGACGCTTACTTCGCATGGATACAGTTCTATCCAAGCTGCGCTCAACGCAAATGAAAAAGTTTATGTTGACGCATGGACAGGCTGGAGCATGGAAGGCATGGTCGATGCAAGCGGGAACGAGTGCCCGCAATGGCTGGCAATCGACGATACAACTCTGTACCGTTACCTTGGGGGCGATGAAAACGAGGACGGCGCATGGGTCTCCGGTAAAGATATCTATGAAGGCTTGCTTGCTTCGGCAGGTGAATCCACGATGATTTCGTATCCGCTTGTATCTATTCTCGTGACCAACGAGCATATGGATTATGAATGGAATTGGCGGAATGACGGAAACGGCGGCGTCGGTCTGTTGAAAGTGGATGATTACACCATCGATATCATTCTTAACGATGCGATTGACGATTTCTATCTCCGATATAACCTTTCGAGCAACTGGCTTGTGCATAGGGAGACTTATGAGGAGACCAAATATACGCAGGGCGATCTCGTCGGCAGCCGGTACAACACGGGCTCCGTTGCCAACACAATGTCTTACGGTCCTTATATTCTGACAAATTTTGAATTTGATCAGTACTTTACGCTTGCGCGCAACGAGAACTGGTATGGCTATACGGACGGCAAGCACAACGGACAGTATTCTACAACTAATATTGACTATGTCAATGTTAGCGGCGAGACCGCAAAGGCGCAGATGAGAGAGCTGTTCATGCAGGGCAGACTTTCCGACTATACGATCGACGGCACCGAGTGGTCTACCTTTGGCAGCAGCCGGTACATTATGTCTGAGCCTGAGGACTATACCTATCAGTTCTTCCTTGCGACGGATCGCAGTCAGAACTTCCTCGACAGCGAATCGACGGATACCGAAAATCACAGTGTACTCGGGCTGAGAACATTCCGCAAGGCGCTCTCCTTTGCGATCAACCGTCAGAGCTATATCACTCGCTTTGAACCGACTGCGCAAGTGGGTCTCGGACTTCTCAACTATCTGTATATCTATAATCCCGATACGGGCGAGGCTTACCGCGATACCGATGCCGCCAAGGAGACCATCCTCAAAGCGCAGGATTTCTACGAAGAGGACGGCGTTTGGTACGACGTACACGGCGAAGCATACGGCAGCATGGAAGAAGCGTACGACGCGCTCACCGGTTTTGATCTTGCCTATGCGGCGGACCTCATGGAGGATGCCTATGCGGAAGCCATCCGTGAGGATATGTACAACGATAATCAAGATGTCGTCATCACCTATACAACGGTGGGCAGCGGCATCAGCGAGAACTTGCAGGCGCTCATCGATATGATCAACGGCATGCTCGCGGATGTGATCGCGGCGTGCGACAGACCTACCTTCAAGAGCGTCAGTCTGGAAGTTGAGCTTCTTGCAGATGAGTCGACGTATTGGGCACGTCTGCAGGCAGGCAGAATGGATCTCTCATTCTCCGGATGGGGCGGTTCGGCAATGGATCCTTGGGGCATTATATTCAGCAGTTATATTGATCCTGCGAACTCCAACAACTACGGGTTCGACAGTGTTGCCAAGGGGATCGAGATCACCATCAATTACAATGGCACGGATGTGACCGCGAGCCTGTATGACTGGGCTGCATGGCTTAACAATGCACAGGCGGGCAGCGCTTATGATGAGGACAATCTTTATGAGATCCTCGGCGTGGCAGTGGGCGACGCAGACTACGATTTCAAGCTCGAAGTGCTCGCGCAGTGCGAACTTGCGCAGCTTCAGACCTACAGCAACCTGCCCATCTTCTACAGTTACGTCACATCGCTCAGAAGTGCGCAGTACAACAACGGTTCCGATTACTATGTGAATAACATGATCGGCTTCGGCGGCATCCGCCACGTCTACTATAATTACAGCGATACGCAGTGGACGTCGTTTGTTGCTTCTCACAACGGTAATCTCGAGAGCTACTATACTGCATCGTAATCGACTCAGTCGGCGATACGAATTTATGGTGCAAAGAGTTTGCGGGCATTCCTGCCCGCAAACTCTTCGTGCATAAAAGGATGACTATGGTAAAATATGTTATAAAGAGGTTGCTCCTCGCAGCGCTCACATTGTTTGTGATCATGTCGATGTGCTTTATCCTCATCAAACTGCTGCCGCTGCCTGCCGTCACGGGAACGGAGGCGACGGTCGCCATTATCGAGGCGCGCCGCGAGGCGATGGGGTACTATCTGCCCATCATGGAACAGTTTTTCTTGTTCTGGAAGCGCATCTTCACGTCCTTCGACTGGGGTATCGGCGAGAGCATGTATCAGACGCAGTCCGTTATGGAGATCATCGGGCAGAAGCTGCCCGCGACCATCGGCGTCAATGTGTATTCGCTCATCTTCAGTATCCCTATCGGGCTGGGACTGGGTATCTTTGCCGCCGTGAAAAAGAACAAGTGGCAGGATCATACCATCTCCACGCTCGTCATGGTGTTCATCTCTGTTCCATCGTTCGTACTTGCGTTTGTAATACAATATGTATTCTGTTATCGTCTCGGATGGTTTGATCTGCACGTGAATCGCGTAGATTCTACGGGGAACGTATGGGCGCAGATCTTCTCGCCGTCGATGTTCGTATCTATGATCCCCGCGATCGCCTCGCTCGCGTTCGGCACCATTGCGGGATTTACCCGTTATACCCGTGCGGAGCTTTCGGAAGTGTTGACGAGCGACTATATGCTGCTTGCGCGCACTAAGGGGCTCACGCGCCGCCAGGCGACCGTCCGCCACGCGCTGCGCAACGCCATGGTCGTTATCTTCCCCATGATCTTAGGGCAGTTTATCAGCGTGCTTTCGGGTTCGCTCATCATCGAACAGATCTTCAATATCCCCGGGATCGGCGCGCTGTACGTCACTTCCATCACGGTGCGCGACTATAACTTCTTCATGGCGATCTCGGCGTTCTATACCGCCATCGGGCTCGTTGCGGGCATCGTGATCGATTTAAGCTACGGCTTTATCGATCCGAGAATCAGAATGGGGGCGAAGTAACATGACCAACGAAACACAGAATATCATGGATATTCCCGCCGAGAAGTTTTCCTTCGCGCAAACGGACAGAAAGCTCGGCGATAAAAAACTGCAGACCAAGCCCGTCAGCTATATGCGCGACGCGTGGCGCAGGTTCGCAAAGAACAAGTCCTCCATCGTGGGCATGGTCATCATTATTTTCCTGCTGCTGTTCTCGCTCATCGCGCCGCTCGTCTCGCAGTACTCCGTCAGCTATTCCGACGGCGCGTACCGCAATGTTCTACCCAAGATCTCGGCAAGCGCCGACGGCGGGTTCTGGGACGGCACGGAGCGCTATGAATCAAGCCTCGCCGTCTATCAGTATAACGTTGCAATCGGCGTGGAGAGCGGCAGACAAGCCGTCAAAAAGGTATACGGCACAAGCAACATCGTGATCGACGGCGAGAACACTACGCTTGTTTCTTACCGCCGCGATACTTACAATGCCGTTGGCTATATGTTTCTTACGCTCACTTACGATCAGTTTACGGCGCTGCAGGAGTATCAGAACAATACAGGAAGGCAGGTCGTCTATCCTGCACTGGATAAGGACGCAATGCTCAGTTCTTCGGACGCGAACTACTGGTATCAGACCGTTTCGCAGGGAACGCGCCGTGGCGAGGCGGTGTTCGATGAGAACGGCGACTATATTCCGCTGTATCTGACGGGGAGAGCGTCTTCGTATACCCGCTACAACAGCCTCCGCATTGCGGGCGACCCGGGCATCGATAACCCCGAATCAGAGGACGCTTACCGCTATTACCGCGTCGTGCAGGGCGGTGTGGAAGTGCGCGTGCTCTATTATGAGTACTACGTCTATCAGCACGGCTTCGAGCCCGTGCATATCTTCGGCGCTACGGGCACGGGCGCGGATCTCTTCACGCTCGTTGCCTCGGGAACGCAGTTCTCTTTCCTGCTCGCCATCGGCGTATCCATCGTCAACCTCATCATCGGCGCCATCTACGGCGCGATCGAGGGGTTCTACGGCGGAAAGGTCGACCTCGTGATGGAGCGCATCGCCGATATCCTCAACGGCGTGCCGTTCATGATCGTCGCTGTGCTCCTGAACATGCACTTTGCCGAAACGCTCGGCGTCGTGGGAGCGCTCATATTCGCGTTCGTCTTAACGGGGTGGATCGGCACCGCCGCCACCGTGCGCATGCAGTTCTATCGCTATAAAAAGCAGGAATACGTCCTTGCCGCGCGCACGCTCGGCGCACGGGACAGAAGGCTCATCATGAAGCACATCTACCCGAACGCTCTCGGCACCATCATCACGAGTGCGGCGCTGTATATCCCGAGCGTCATCTTCTCGGAGACGTCGCTTGCGTATCTCGGCATCATCAATCTCAACAATCCGTCGGAAGGGCTGATCAGTCTCGGCTCGCTCTTGACGACGGGGCAAAGCGCGATCTCGCTCGGATTTGTGCATATCATGCTCTTCCCCGCCATCGTTATCGCGCTGCTCATGATCTCGTTCAACCTGTTCGGCAACGGCTTGCGCGACGCCTTCAACCCTTCGCTCAGGGGGTCAGACAACTGATATGGAAAAGAAAGAAGTCAAACTCGCCGTCCGCGATCTCGTCATCTCCTTCAAGACGGCGGCGGGAAACGTTCAGGCAGTCAGAGATATCAGTTTCGACCTGTATAAGGGCGAGACGCTCGCCATCGTCGGAGAGTCCGGATCGGGCAAGTCGGTCACGACGCGCGCCATCCTCGGCATCCTCGCCGCAAACGCCATCAAGGAGGGCGGCGAGATCATCTACGACGGGCAGGATCTTATGAAGATCGAGGAAGAGGGGTTCCACAAGATCCGCGGCGACAAGATCGCCATGATCTTTCAGGATCCGCTCTCAAGCCTCAATCCCATCATGCGCGTCGGCAAGCAGATGACCGAGGCGATGATCATCAAGGGAAAACTCAGCAGGAGAGAATCGCGCAAAGATTTCAACACGATGCTCCGCCGCGTCAACCGCTATATGGACCTCGCCGCAGGGGAGGACGCCGCCGCGCACGCCGCAAACCTTGCAAAGTGCAAGAACTTCGATAAATTCGAGTATAAGCACCTTGCGCTTGAAAATGCCTACAACAAGGCGAAGGAATCGGCGGAGGACGCGCTCGCGCACGTCAACGATCTTCTGTTCGAGATCGAAAAGCACGCCGTATCCGATCTGCACGCCGAGCTCGCCGAGGTCGTCCGCCTCTGCAAGCACAGCGTCGAGCGGTACGTCGTCCATGCGCGCGCAGAGGACCTTGCGGCGCAGCTCATCCGTCTGAAGGAGCTCTCCCGCCGTTCCGTCAAGGAGACCGCCGCCATGCTGTGGCGGAAGTACGTCTCCAAAAAACAGCCCGAGCAGGCGGCGCAGGCGCGCCCCGAGATCGCGGAGGCGCTCTCCAAGGTGAAGGAGATTCTGGAAGAGGCGCTCGCCTTTCCCATGCCCAATTTCTTCGCGATGGGATATTACCTCACCTTCTCGCCCGATCCGCTTCCCGAAATGGATGTGGACGAGCTCAACGTGTTCCTGCGCAAATATCTCGACGAACACTTTATGCTCGACTTTATCGCCACGGCGAAGGGCGCGCTGGAGTATTCGCACGCGGAATCGACGGAGAACAAGAAGCGGGCGCTTGAAGTCATCGCCGAGGTCATGCCCGTCTTTGAAAAGCAGCCTTTGGACAGGGCGGAGGTCGCGCATGCGTCCAAAAAACTCGTGGAAGCCGTAGAAAGGGCGATCGACCGCCTCGAGATCGTCAAGGACAACGCGGCTTATACCTTTGCGTCTAGCCTGAAGGCGGCGATTGCGCTCTACTTCGGCGGCATCAAAGGCAATGTGAAGGAAGAAAAGCGCTATGCCCGCCAAAAAGCCGGCTACGACAGGCGCGTAGCGCACGGGAAAACGCCGGAGTGGCAGGTGGCGGAGAAAAACCTCGTCGATCTGAACGCCGCGGCGGCGGATATCCGCGTGCTCATCGACCGCGTGCGCGAAAGATACGAGCAGGCAGTCGGCGCGCAGGACGGCGGAGATTTCGGAGAAAAGACGGTCGCGCTCATCGACTACCTCAAAGAGAAGGCGTCCAACGTGGCGTACAAGCTCACGCGCAGGGTCGCCAAGATGCGCGCGCTCAAACTTCTGGAGGAGGTCGGCATCCCCGAGCCCAAGAAGCGTTACCGTCAGTATCCCTTCGAGTTTTCGGGCGGTATGCGTCAGAGGATCGTCATTGCGATCGCACTCTCCGCGAATCCCGATATCCTCATCTGCGACGAGCCCACGACGGCGCTCGACGTGACCATTCAGGCGCAGATCTTGGAGCTCATCAACAAGATCAAAAACGAGCGCAAGCTTTCCGTCATCTTCATCACGCACGATCTGGGCGTGGTCGCCAACATGGCGGACAGGGTCGCCGTGATGTACGCGGGCAAGATCGTGGAGATCGGCACTGCGGAGGATATTTTCTATGCGCCCGCGCATCCGTACACATGGGCGCTGCTCTCCTCGATGCCCGATCTCGACACGAAGGAGAAATTGGAGGCGATCCCCGGAACGCCGCCCAACATGATCTATCCGCCCAAGGGCGACGCCTTTGCCGACAGAAACAAGTACGCCATGCATATCGATTTCGAGATGCAGCCGCCCATGTTCAAGATATCGGAGACGCACTATGCGGCAACGTGGCTGCTGCATCCCAATGCGCCCAAGGTCGAGCCCCCCAAGGCGGTCACCGACAGGATCGCGCGCATGAAAAAGACAATGGGAGGAGACGAGTATGCAGGATCGTGAAGATGAAGTTTTGCTGAAAGTCGAGCACCTCTGCCAATATTTCAAGATGGGCGCCGGACGCGAACTCAAAGCGGTCGACGACGTCAGCTTCGATATCAAGAAGGGCGAAGTTTTCGGGCTCGTCGGCGAAAGCGGATGCGGCAAGACGACGACGGGCCGCTCGATCATCAAGCTGTACGATATTACGTCGGGAGACGTCTACTTCAAAGGTCAGCGCATCTGCGCCGGAACGCGCTCGTATAAGGACGCGATCAAGAAGGCGAAAGAGGAATACGCTGCCGCATACAAGGAGCTGAAGGGAAAGCTGCGCGAAGAGAACGCGGCGGATCCCGGGAAGGCGCAGGAGCACAGGCAGGCGTTCCTCTCCGCCGTCTCCGAAAAGAAGGCGGCGCTCAAAGCGTTCGTCGCCGAACAGAAACAGGCGATCTGCTCGGCGCGGTACGATCACAAGAAGTGCGAAAAGATTTATTTCAATAAGCTCAAAGGCGAGTATCGGGAGGCAGTCGAGCGTGCGGGCGGAAATGCGGAAGCCCTCACGCCCGAGGAAAAGGAGAAATACCGCTCCGTCATCAATCAGCCCAAGATCCCCAAAAAGGCGTGGCTGATCACCATCTTCTCGCTGCTTGCCGCCGCCGTCATCCTGCTTGCGGTGTGCATTTCGCAGTATGTCGTCTATAACCGTCAGTACGGCGGGTATGAGTCGGTCTTTGCGCGCGTCGAGAGTTCCGACGCCGACGCCGGGACTACGACGGTGAGTTTCACCGTCAATAATGAGGATGACGAGCCGGTCGACTACGAGGTCGTCCTCAGTTATTTCGATCCCGCGCTCGGCGTCTCCACGCCCGAGCAGACCGTCCGCCTGCGCGTGTATATCAACGCGGACGCCCCTGCGGAAAACGTGCTCACATACTTGCCTCAGGCGACGGCGGCGCATATCCTGCTCATCTTCTTCTTTGTCGCCGCGGCGGCGGCGCTCGTGATCGCGCTGTATGTGAACGAGCGCTACAATCCGTCAAGGCTCATCACGCAGATCCAGATGATCTTCCAAGATCCCATTGCTTCGCTCAACCCCCGCATGACCGTCAAAGATATCATTGCGGAGGGGCTCGTGATCGAGGGCGTGAAGGATAAGAAGTATATCGAAAAACAGGTCTATGACGTGCTCGAGCTCGTCGGGCTCGTTCCCGAGCATGCGGGCAGATATCCGCACGAGTTCTCGGGCGGACAGCGTCAGCGTATCGGCGTCGCGCGGTCGGTCATCATGCGCCCTGAGCTCATCATCGCCGACGAGCCCGTCTCCGCGCTCGACGTCTCCATTCAGGCGCAGGTCATCAATCTTTTGAACGATCTGCGCAGCAAGCTCGGGCTCACCATCCTGTTCATCGCGCACGATCTCTCGGTCGTCAAGTATTTCTCCGACCGCATCGGGGTCATGTACTTCGGCAAAATGGTGGAGCTCGCGCCGTCGGACGAGCTGTTCGCGCACCCGCTGCACCCGTATACGAAGTCGCTGCTTTCCGCGATCCCGCTGCCCGATCCGGAGTACGAAAAGAACCGCAAGCGTTTTGTGTACAATCCGCTTGCGGAGCACGATTACTCCGCGGAACAGCCCACGATGCGGGAGGTCGCTCCCGGGCATTTCGTGCTCTGCAATACGGCGGAGTATGAAAAATATCTTGCCGAACTCAACGGGGCGGCGCGCAAATGAAGCAGACGGTCATCAGATATTCCGTGACGTTCGGCGTCGGGCTTCTGATCGCGCTGCTCGTCTCCTTCGCCAAGCAGGTATATTGGCTCAGCGATCCCGTCGAGATCCAGCAGGCGCTGTGCGATTGTTTTGCCGTTCCGGGGATGCTGCTCATCCTGTTCGGCGCGCTTGTGTTCTGCACGAACGGCGGCACGTTCGATATGCTCGGCTTCGGCGCGAAAAAGTTCATCGGGCTGTTCAAGCGGAACAAGACGGAACGCGACAGGGAATCCTTCTATGAATACCGCCGCCGCAAGCAGGAGAACAAGCACTCCTTCGGGTATCTCATTCTCGTCGGAGCGGTCTTTCTCGCGGCGGGGCTCGTATTCTTTTTCCTGTATAAATTCTGATGCGCACATGCGCGTTTGCAACGAACAATACGAACCACACAAAGACTGTGCGGGCGGCGTGCCGCCCGCCTCTTTTTTATTTGTGTTCGCGTCTGCGAACCGATGGGGCGGGAGATGGAAAAAATTTTTATCTGCGTCTTGCAATCTTGCCGTGATTGCGGTATAATAGGGCAAAGGGGAATGAAATCATGCAGGACAAACGCTATCTCGAACGGCTTTCCGTTCAGTTTCCGGCAGCCGCCGACGCGGCGACGGAGATCATCAATCTTTCCTCCGCGCTCAACCTTCCGAAGGGCACGGAGCACTTCATCACCGATATCCACGGCGAATACGAGCCCTTTCTCCATATCCTCAAAAACGGGTCGGGCTCCATCCGCAAGAAGATCGAAGAGGAGTTCAAGGGCTCGCTCTCGATGAAGGAGAAAAAATCGCTCGCAACGCTCATATACTATCCCGAGCAGAAGCTTGCGCAGATCGAGGCGACGGAGGAGGACATCGACGATTGGTACAAGACGACCATCTACCGCCTTGTGCGGGTCAACCGCCGCATTGCCTCCAAGTACACCCGCTCGCGCGTGCGCAAGGAGCTCCCGCGGGACTACGCCTACATCATCGAGGAACTCCTGAGCGAAAAGGAGGAGGTCGAGGATAAGGAGGCGTACTATAACGGCATCATCTCCGCCATCATCTCCACGAAGCGCGCGCGGCACTTCGTCATCGCGTTCTGCAACGTCATACAACGGCTCGCCGTCGACCGCATCCATATTCTTGGCGATCTGTTCGACCGCGGCCCAGGGGCGCATATCATCATGGATACGCTGCTCGGGTTCGACAACGTGGATTTTCAGTGGGGAAACCACGATATCTGTTGGATGGGTGCCGCGAGCGGGAGCCTTGCCTGCATCGCTTCCGTGGTGCGCATCTCCGCCAAGTACGGCAACTTCAATACCATCGAGAACGGATACGGCATCAACCTGCTGCCGCTCGCCAAATTTGCGCTCGATACTTACGCGGGCGACCCGTGCGATTGCTTCGTTATCAACGGGTCGCAGAGCTACGAGCCGTACGATCCCGATATGGATCGCAAGATCCACAAGGCGATCACCATCATCCTGTTCAAGCTGGAGGGGCAGCTCATCGCGCGCCATCCCGAATACAAGATGGAGGGGCGGCGCCTGCTCGACAAGATCGACCGCGCCGCCGGCACGGTGACCATCGACGGAAAAGCCTACCCGCTTGAGGATACGAATTTCCCGACCATCGATCCCAAAGATCCTTACGCGCTTTCGGCGGGCGAAAAGCTCGTCATGAAAAAGCTCCGCTACGCCTTCGTCAACAGCGAAAAGCTGCAGCGGCACGTCTCCTATCTCTTCACGCGCGGGAGCATGTACCGCACGTACAACGGCAATCTTCTGTATCACGGCTGCGTCCCGCTCGAAGAGGACGGCAAGTTCAAAAAGGTGCAGATCGGAACCGAATTTTACAGCGGAAGGGCGCTCTTCGAGGAGCTCGAAGGCTGGGCGCGCAAGGGCTATTACCTGCCCGAGGGCGACGAAAAGACGTTCGGTCAGGACACGATGTGGTTCATGTGGGCGAACGAAAATTCTCCGCTCTACGGCAAGGAGCGCATGACCACGTTCGAGCGCTATTTCGTCAAGGATCCGAGCTGTTATTACGAGGCGAAGAACTCCTACTATAACTATCTCAACGATAACGGCGTGATCTCCGCGATCCTGAAGGAGTTCGGGCTGGATCCCGATTCTCCCGCGGCGCACATCATCAACGGGCACATGCCCGTGCATCTGAAGAGCGGCGAAACGCCCATCAAGTGCGGCGGGCGTCTGCTCATGATCGACGGCGGCATGTCCCGCCCCTATCAGCGCGAGACGGGCATCGCGGGGTACACGCTCATCAGCAATTCGTACGGCATGCGCCTCGTCGCGTACGAACCCTTCCGTTCGACGGAGGAGGCGATCAGGAACGAGAGCGACATCCACTCCGTCACCGAGATCGTGCAAAAGACGAATTACCGCCTCTCCATCCGCGATACGGACGAGGGGCGCCGCATGCAGGAGACCATCGACGAGCTCTCCGATCTGCTCGAGGCGTATAGGCTGGGCGTTATCCGCCCGCCGCAGTAGGACGCTCCGCGCGGCGTGCAGACGCTGTATTTTGCCAATAAACTCCCGCAGGACTGCGTTTTGCGGGAGTTTTTATCAGAATGAAAGGAGAATATATGAAAGTTGTCATCATCGGCGGGGTCGCGGGCGGCGCGACTGCCGCGGCGCGCATCCGCCGTCTCGACGAGCGTGCCGAGATCGTCATGCTGGAGCGCACGGGGTATGTCTCGTACGCGAACTGCGGGCTGCCCTACTATGTGGGCGGCGCCATCGGGGAAGAGGACGCGCTCACATTGCAGACGCCGCAGTCCTTTTACACCCGCTACCGCGTCGACGTGCGCGTCGGACACGAGGCAATCCTGATCGACCGTGCGCAAAAATGCGTGCGGGTGCGCGATCTTGCGGCGGGAAGGACGTATGAAGAGCACTACGATAAGCTGCTCTTATCGCCCGGGGCGAAACCCGTGGTGCCTGCCGCGGCGCAGACGGACGACGCGCGCGTGTTCACGCTGCGCACGGTGGAGGATACGCTCGCGCTGCACGATTTCGTCGTGGGGCAGAGGCCTGCCTCGGCGGTCGTCGTGGGAGGCGGATTCATCGGGCTGGAGACGGCGGAAAATCTTGCGGAGCGCGGCATGAGGGTCACGCTCCTGCAGCGGGGCGATCACGTGCTCGCGCCGCTCGACCGCGATATGGCGTGTTTCCTGCATGCGGAGCTCGTCCGCCGAGGGATCGACCTGCGTCTGAACACGCCCTTCGAGGGACTGAAAACGGAGGGCGGGCTCGCCGTCCTCACCAAAGACGGCGCCATCGGCGCCGATCTCGCCGTCATCGCGTTGGGCGTTGCGCCCGATACGGCGCTCGCGCGGGAGGCGGGGCTGGAGCTCGGCATGAAGGGGAGCATCGTCACCGACGCGCACATGCGCACCTCCGATCCCGATATCTACGCCGCAGGCGACGCGGTGGAAGTGCGCCACTTCGTCACGGGAGAGAAAACGCTCATCGCGCTCGCGGGCCCCGCGAATAAGCAGGGGCGCATCGCGGCGGACAATATCTGCGGCGTCGGGAGCGAATATAAGGGATCGCAGGGTTCGTCCGTCATCAAGGTGTTCTCTCTCACGGCGGCGAACACGGGGCTCAACGAGAAGGCGGCGCGCGCCGCGGGGCTGGATTACGAGAAGGTCATCCTCTCGCCCGCCGATCACGCCACCTATTATCCGGGCGCGCGGCTCATGACGATGAAGGTGCTCTTCGAACGGGGTTCCCGCCGCATTCTGGGCGCGCAGATCGTGGGCGGACAGGGCGTCGACAAGCGCATCGACGTGCTCGCCACAGCCATCCGCGCCGGCGTGAAGGCGGACGAACTCAAAGATCTCGACCTCGCTTACGCGCCGCCCTATTCCTCGGCGAAGGATCCCGTCAACATGGCGGGCTACATGATCGATAATATTCTTTCGGGCAGGGTGAAACAGTTTTTCTACGAGGATATCGCGGCGCTCCGCTCGCAGGACGTCGTCCTCCTGGATACCCGCACGCGCGGCGAGTACGCCCGCGGGCATGCCGAAGGGTTCGTCAATCTTCCGCTCGACGACTTGCGCGGACAGCTCTCTTCGCTTCCCGCCGGGAAGAAGATCTACGTCATGTGTCAGAGCGGGCTTCGCAGCTATCTCGCCTGCCGGATCCTCTCGCAGAACGGGTTCGACTGCTATAATTTTGCGGGCGGCTACCGCTATTATGCCGCCGTGCACGGCTGATCTTTCGCGTGGATCGCCGGACGGAAACTGGATGAAACAATGTGCCGAAAAGCGCCCGCCCGTATGCGTTTTGCATACGGGCGGGCGCTTTTTCATACGTTATTATGCTGCGCGGGGTCACACGAACAGCGTCTCGTACTCGTTTGTCGCAACGCCCGTCAGAACGTTGTACAGGTCGTTTGCGCGTACGTCTGTGCGGAAACAGTCGAGCGCCGCCTTCGCGAGTTTGCTGTAATCGCTCTTGCGGGCGATGACGGGGTAGGCTCCGCCGCTCAGGTCGCGCAGGATCTCCTCCGAGGCGGAGCTCTTCACGGCGAGGACTTTATAGTAGAGGGGCGCTTCGGCAAATTCCGCCGCCATTTCGCGCGTGACGCCCAAAAAATTCTGCGCGAGGACGCGTTTGAGGCGTGAGAGGGTGTAGCGCTTGGAAACGACCTTTTGGAGCATCTCCGCATATACGGGCGTGCTGCGCGCCATCGATTTCAGGCGGTTTTCCAAGCCCTCGGCGCAGTCGGGACAGTGCGCGATCGTCTCATCCTCGGCGGCGACGAGCGCGGCGAGCGCCGCTTTTTCGTAGGGAACGGGCGCGGCGGAGAGCGCCGCGCGGTACACATGCGCGGGCAGGTTGCCTTTGAGCGCCTTTCTCGCCTTACGGGAGCCGTCCGCGATCGCGCCGCGCAGGGCGGTCGCCGAAGAAAAATCCTTAAAGAGCGCCGTATCGGCATAGCCGCCGCCCACGCGCGGGATGGGGAGGGGCTCGATCCTGCCGCCCGCCTGCAGCAGCGCGCGGCAGTACTCCGTTCCCAAAATATTGTTGGGGGAGGTGAGGAGCGCCTCGTCCACGTCCGCGCCCGCGGCAAGCAGCGCCGCGTTGCGCGCCCGCACATAGGAGGTGCCGTCCTTCATGTTCTCCCTGAGCGCCGCTTTGAACTGCTTGCTCTCGTCGAGCGTGGCGCGGGCAGTGCGCAGGAAGTCCTCCTTTGTGCCGCTTTCGCACCCGAAGGCGAGCTTGTCCACGCAGGGCAGCGAGGAGAGGATGTGCACCGCGCCTCGCGCAAAGTGCTCCGCCGCGGAGACGGCGAAGGAAACGGGGAGCTCTATCACGACGTCCGCGCCGCCCGCCACGGCGTGCGCGGCGCGCGCATATTTGTGGAAGATTGCCGCCTCGCCGCGTTGAGTGAAGTTGCCGCTCATGATGCAGAGGACGCCCTCGCAGCCGCTTTGGCGGCGTATTTCGCCGAGCTGATACGCATGCCCGTTGTGGAAGGGGTTGTATTCGCAAATTACCGCACAATATTTCATGAAAGTTCCCTCTTGTTCTTTACAAATGAAAAAAAAGGTTGTATAATAGTATGGAAGTTTATTCTCGGCATTATTATACACGAAATGTCGGGAAAAAGAAAGCGTTCAAGGAGAATTTTTATGGCGGACTTCATGCGGAAAGTCAAGGCATTCGGAAGGAAGCTCGTGGAGAGCGGCTCGATCGTGGAAGATCTGAAAAAGCGCGCGGGCGAGAAGCAGCGCAAGATCGTGCTGTGCGAGGGGGAAGATAAGCGCGTCGTCGAGGCGGCGCAGCGCTGCGTGGAGGAGAACGTTGCAAAGATCGTGCTCCTCGGCAAGGAAGCGGAGATCAAAGCGGCGAATCCCGAGGCGAACCTCGAGGGGATCGAGATCATCAACCCCGCAACGTCGCCCAAATTGCAGGAATACGCCGATCTTTTATACGAACTGCGCAAGGCAAAGGGCATGACGCCCGAGCAGGCGCTCGAACAGGCAAAGGACGCCACCTTCTTCGGCGCGCTCATGCTCAAGGCGGGCGATGTGGACGGGCTCGTTTCGGGCGCGTGCCACTCCACGGCGAACACGCTGCGCCCCGGGCTTCAGATCATCAAAACGGCGCCCGGCGTGAAGGCGGTCTCCAGCTTTAACCTCATGATCGCGCCCGCGGGCGGCAACAAGTACCTCGACGACGATGTGATCATCTTCGCGGACTGCGGGCTCAATCCCACCTATACCGCGGAAGGACTTGCCGACTGCGCCCTCGCCACGGCGCAGAGCGCGAAGGAGATCGCGGGCGTCGAGCCCCGCGTCGCAATGCTTTCCTTCTCGACGATGGGCTCCGCCAAGCACGACAACGTCACGCTCGTGCAGGAGGCGACCCGCATCGCCAAGGAAAAGGCGCCCGATCTCGCCATCGATGGCGAGCTGCAGTTCGATGCAGCCATCGTGCCCGAAGTCGCCGCGCTCAAGGCGCCCAAGTCGATGGTCGCGGGGCACGCGAACGTGTGCATTTTCCCCGATCTTCAGGCGGGCAACATCGGCTACAAGATCGCCGAGCGCCTCGGCGGATTCCAAGCGGTCGGTCCCATCTGTCAGGGTTTTGCAAAACCGCTGAACGACCTCTCCCGCGGCTGCAAGGCGTCCGATATCGTCCTTGCCGTTGCCATCACCGCGCTTCAGGTGCGCGAGAACTGAACCGATCGGAAATACCACAAAGGGGAAGACAGTAAGATATGAAAATCCTTGTCATCAACGCAGGCAGCTCTTCGCTCAAATATCAGCTCATCAACAACGAAACGGAGGAGGTGCTTGCGAAGGGCACCGTCGAGCGCATCGGCATCAAGGGCGGCAAGCTCACCCATAAGGCGGGCGGCAAAGAGTTCGTCATCGAAAAGGAGATCAAAGACCATACCGAGGCGATCCAACTCGTTCTGAACGAACTCATCGACGGGGAGGCGGGCGTCATCAGGTCGATGGACGAGATCGACGCCGTCGGGCACCGCGTCGTCGCCTCGGGCGAGGCGTTCAAAAAGACCACGCTCGTCACCGACGAGGTGATGAAGACGATGGACGAGATCGCGGAGCTCGCGCCCCTGCATAACCCCGCGGCGATCCTCGGCGTCAACGCCTGCCGCGCGGTCATGCCGGATAAGAAGATGGCGCTCGTGTTCGATACCTCCTTCCATCAGACGATGCCCGATTACGCATATCTCTATGCGATCGACTACGACGACTACAAGACGTATCAGGTGCGCAAGTACGGCGCGCACGGCACGTCGCACAAGTACGTTTCGCAGGCGGCGGCGGAGTTCCTCGGCAAAAAGCCCGAAGAGCTCAAGATCATCACCTGCCATTTGGGGAACGGCTCCTCCATCTCCGCGGTGGACGGCGGCAAGTGCATCGATACGTCGATGGGTTTCACGCCCCTTGCGGGCGTGCCCATGGGCACCCGCAGCGGCGATATCGACGCGGCGGCGGTGGAATTTCTGTGCCGCAAGAAGGGCATGAACATCCACGACGGGCTCACTTACCTCAACAAAAAGTGCGGCATGCTTGGCGTTTCGGGCGTCTCTTCCGACTACCGCGACCTCACGGCGGCGGCGAAAGAGGGGAACTACCGCGCGCAGCTCGCCCTGAATATGTTCACATACGCCTGCAAGAAGTATGTGGGCGCGTATATGGCGGCGCTCGGCGGGCTTGACGTCATCGTCTTTACGGCGGGCGTGGGCGAAAATACGCCCCATATCCGCGCGTCCATCCTCAAGGATATGCAGTTCTTCGGCATCGAGATCGACGAGGAGAAGAACAACTACAAAAACGACGGCGCGATCCACGTCATCTCCAAAGACGGTTCCCGTGTGAAGGTGCTTGTAATCCCCACCAACGAAGAGCTCGTCATCGCGCGCGAGACGGCAGCGCTCCTTTAATTTTGCAAAATCTTGTAAATGGACGCGAAAAAAGATTGACAAAGCGGCGCAAATCGCCTATACTCTTATAAGTTAATGATCCCTGAAATCGACGTCCGTACGCTTACGGCAAAAAAAATTTCAGAGGGCGCGCTCGCATTTTCCTTCGAGCCGGACGCGGATCTTTTGGAGATCCCGTATACCCGATTCGAAGGGGAGGTCAAAGCGGAACTCACCTATCGTATCTTTGAGGACGACAGCGTGGAGGTCGCGGGAACACTCTCGTTTGCGCTGAGCGGAGCCTGTTCGCGCTGTCTGAGCGACGCGCGTGCAGAGTTCACGGGCGAAGTCAACGGGTTTTTCTTCCCGGGAGAGAGCGACGGCGAGAACTACGGGTACCGCTTCGGCAAGATCGATCTTACCGAACTCATGCGCGACAGCGTGATGTTTGCGCTCCCGTCCCGCCTTCTGTGCGGCGCGTGCATACAATGGGAAAACGAGCAAAAAGACGAGTAAAAAGAGGTGAAAGAGAATGGCAGTCCCCAAGAGAAAGCAGTCTAAGAGCAGAACCAACAAGCGTTTTGCCAATTACAAGGCTACGGCGCCCGAGCTTGTCGAGTGCCCGCATTGCCACGAGCTGAAGGTCGCGCACCGCGTGTGCAAGAACTGCGGCTATTACGACGGCAAGGAAGTCATCGCCGAGAAACAGGAAACCAAGTAAGCAAGATCATCGATCTGAGGAAGCGGACTGAAATAAGCCCGCTTCTTTTCATACCGTTTTTCCGCAATATGCCTGCGGGATCGGTTTTTACGGGAATTTACGCAGGGAACTGCGCATATTATCAAGGAGGGAAATATGGATAAAACAGCTTTTTACAATCTTTCGTACGGCGTGTATCTCTGTACGTCGTGGGACGAAGGGCGCCCCGTCGGGTGCGTTGCGAACAGCGCGATGCAGATCACGTCGTCGCCCGCCACGCTCGCGGTGTCGCTCAATCACGATAACTACACCAACAAATGCGTGCGCGATACGGGGCGGTTCGCCGTCGCCGTGTTGGGGGAGGGGGTCGATCCCAAACTCATCGGCAGGTTCGGCTTTTCCTCCTCGAAGGATACCGATAAATTTGCCGGAACGCCCTATGCCGTGCGCGGGAAGATGCCCGTTCCCGACGACTGCGTGAGTTGGTTTTCGTGCAAGGTCATCGATACGATGGAGACGGCGACGCACACCGTGTTCCTCGGCGAGGTGCTCGACTGCGGCACGCTCAAAAAGGACGCGCCCATGACGTACGCCTATTACCACAAGGTGCTCAAGGGCAAGACGGCGGCGAACGCGCCCACCTATCAGCCCGAGCAGCCCGTCGCAGAGGCAGGCGCGAAGTACGTCTGCAAGATCTGCAAGTACGAGTACGACGGCGCCACGCCCTTCGAGGAACTTCCCGACGATTGGACGTGCCCCATCTGCGGCGCGCCCAAATCGCAGTTCGAAAAGAAATAATCGGTAAACTTTGCGCCCCGCGCGGAAGAGAAGGCTCCGCGCGGGGCGTTTTTTATTAAATTTGCAAAAAACGCTTGACAGATATACCATACAGGGGTATAATATCGATTGAAAATACCCCAATGGGGTAATTGCGGAAAAAGCAAGGAGGTCGCGTCGCTATGGAAATGTGCGAACAGTGCGGGCAGCACTATAAAGAAACGCCGCGGAGCGCGGACGACGTGCGCTCGCTCGTCAACCGCCTCAACCGGATCGTGGGGCAGGTGAACGGCATCAAAAAAATGATCGAGGAAAACCGCTATTGCGGCGAGGTGCTCGTGCAGGTCTCGGCGGTGGAGAGCGCGATGCGCTCGTTCGGCTACATCGTTTTGGAGGAGCACATGAACACCTGCGTCAGCGAGAAGATCCGCGCGGGGGATGAAAACATCGTCAAAGAGACGGTGGAACTCGTAAAAAGACTCAATTAAGGCGGCGCTCCGCAACGCTCTGCGGGGCGGAAGAAGGCTCCGCGGCTGCCTTCTGCGGCAAGCCCGCGGACTTTGCGCAAACGCCTAAATCCCTATGCGGGACAGCGTTTTTATAGGAAAATCATGAAAAAGAAATATTCTGTTACGGGAATGACGTGCGCGGCGTGCTCTTCGGGCATCGAGCGCACCGTCTCCAAACTCAAAGGGGTGGAGGCGTGCTCCGTCTCGCTCATGGGCGAGAGCATGGAGGTCACGTTCGACGAAAACGCCGTCACCGACGAGCGCATCAAGGACGCGGTCACGGCGCTCGGCTACGGCGCCTACGACTTCGGCGCGGTGCCCGAAAAGAAGGAAAAAAAGTTCACGCTCGGCGTGCGCTTTCTCATCTCGCTCATCCTGCTCATCCCCGAGATGTATTTTTCGATGGGGCACATGTTCGGGATCCCCGTGCCGCACGGATGGCTCAATTACGGCTTTCAGGTCGGGCTCACCCTCGTCATCCTCGCCGTCAACTATCAGTTTTTCGTGAGCGGCGTGCGCGCGGCGGTCAAACTCGTCCCCAATATGGATACGCTCGTCACGCTCGGGGCGGCGGTATCCTTTGTGTACAGCCTCGTCATGGCGATCTTAACGCCCGAGGAGCCCACGCTCTTTTTTGAATCGGCGGCGATGATCGTCACGCTCGTCACGCTGGGCAAATGGCTGGAGGACAAGAGCAAGCGCCGCACGGGGCGGGAGATCGAAAAACTGCTCTCGCTGGCGCCCGATACGGTCACGGTGGAACGCGGCGGAAATCAGCTCACCCTTCCGCTTTCCGAGGTCGCCGAAGGGGACGTCCTGATCGTCCGGCAGGGGGAATCCATTGCCGTGGACGGAACGGTGACCGAAGGCCACGCCTTTGCCGATCAGTCGGCGGTGACGGGCGAGAGCCTGCCCGTGGAACTTTCGCAGGGGAGCCGCGCCATGAGCGCGTCCCTTGTGACGGGCGGCTATCTGAAGATCCGGGCGGAAAAAGTGGGCGAAAACACGATGCTCTCCTCCATTATCCGCATGGTGCGCGAGGCGGGGGCAAGCAAGGCGCCCATACAGAAACTGGCGGACAAAATTTCCGCCGTGTTCGTTCCCGTGGTGCTCGGCATCGCGCTCGTCACAGTTTTCGCCTGGCTTTTTGCGACCCGGGACGTGCAGGCGGCGTTCAATTTCGGCGTGAGCGTCATCGTCATTTCCTGCC
>DBGBVX010000063.1:0-6184 GCA_048370055.1 Candidatus Gallimonas sp.
CTTGCAAATTATTATCATATTTGTTACAATGATATACGGAGGAGAAAAAATATTCGGAGGGTATTTTATGAAACGCGAAAGAATCGAAGAGATCGCCGAGCTTTTGGATAAGCGCGGCAAACTGACCTTGGAACAGCTCGACGAGCAGTTTCCCAACGTTTCGCAGATGACGCTCAGGCGCGACCTGTTCCAACTCGAGCAGGAGGGGCGCATCATCCGCGTGCGCGGCGGCGCGATGTCCGTAAAGGAAGTGCAGAAAGTCTCGGGCGAACCGTACACCAAAAAGACGACCATCCACACCGACGAAAAGATCGAGATCGCGCAGAAAGCCGCGAGCCTCATCGACGAAAACTGCTCGCTGTTTATGGACGGCGGCACGACGGCGATGTACCTTGCCAAGGAGATGCCCGATAAAAACCTGCACGTGTTCACCAACGGGCTTGCCGTGGCGATCGAGTTGGCGGGCAAGAAAAACCTGAACGTGACCATGCTCGGCGGACAGGTGATGAAGGACAACCTTTCCACCGCGTCCCCCGTTGCGAGAGCGTATTTCGACAACACCAACTTTGAACTCGCCATCATCTCCGCCTCGGCGTTCACGCCCGAGAACGGGTTCTCGTGCGGATCGCAGATAGAGGCGGATCTTCTGAAGATGGCGCGCGCCAAGGCGAAGGCGACCTACATGATGCTCGACAGCTCCAAGATCGGCAAGATCATGCCCTATACCTTCGCGCACATCGAGGATATCGACGTGCTCATCACGGACGACAACTTCCCCGCCGACCTGAAGGCGCAGTTCGCAGCGAAAGACATCGTGGTCATGTAAACGCGCGGAAATTCCGCGCGGCGCAAAAAAGAGGGACGTATGCAGGAAGACGAACGCATCGCTCGCCAATTTGAATTTCTGACGGAGCGCGGTTTTGTATTCGGGCGCGATTACTCGAAGGGCACCGATTCCACCTGTACGCAGATCTACCGCTTTCGGAAGGATGCCGCAAATTGGCTTGAATTCCGCGTTCTGAGCGAGCGCGAGCGCAGCCTCGTCGTGTGCGCGCGCGGAGAAAAGCGTTTCCCCTCGCTTGAAAAACGGTACGCGGGATTTATCCGCAGTTGGAAACTCAAACGGCTGTTTTCCAAAGAGAGAACGGATATATGGCAGCTGAACGCCGATATCTGCCGCGAAGAGATCGCAAAAACGGGAAAACTGTTCGGCATAGAAGTATAAGGTTGTAAATTTTTCCCTTTTTGTACAAAACACACCGCCCGCCGCGTTTTGCGGCGGGCGGTTTTTTATCATATCAGCCGAACAGCCCCTCCGCGCCCGGGATCGCCGCAAGAAGGTTGAAGTTCTGAAATACGACGACGCAGACGAGGGATATGGTGCTCATGATCTTGATGAGGATGTTCAGAGAAGGTCCCACCGTATCTTTGAGCGGATCGCCGACGGTATCTCCGACGACCGCGGCGTCGTGCGCGGGAGAGCCCTTGCCCTGCCCTTCGAGCCCGCCCTTTTCGACGAACTTTTTGGCGTTATCCCACGCGCCGCCCGCGTTGCCCGCATAGATGGCGAGCATGATGGCGGTGAGCGTTGCGCCGACAAGGAGTCCGCCCACAAACCCCGCGCCGAACAGGAACCCGCACACCACGGGAACGAGCACGGCGATGAGCGCGGGCGCGATCATGCCGCGGAGCGCCCCCTGCGACGCGATGGTGATGCACTTTTTATGATCGGGCTTGCCCGTGCCCTCCAAAATGCCCGGGATCTCGCGGAACTGCCGCCGCACCTCGCCCACCATTTTTTCCGCCGAGGCGGACACGGCGTTGATGAGCATGCCGCTGAAGAGGAAGGGCAGCGCCGCGCCCAAGATCGCGCCGACGAGCACGTCGCCGCGCACCACGTTGAGCACAAGCTCGGACATGGTGCCATCCGCCGCCGCGTAGAGGTAACTGCTCATCATGGACATGGTGGCAAGCGCCGCGGAGCCGATGGCAAACCCCTTGCCGATGGCGGCGGTCGTATTGCCCACGCTGTCGAGCGTATCGGTGATGGCGCGCACCTCGGGATCGAGCCCGCTCATTTCGGCGATGCCGCCCGCGTTGTCGCTGATGGGTCCGTATGTATCGACGGAGACGGTCGCCGCGACGAAGGAGAGCATGCCCACGGCGCCGCACCCCACGCCATACATGCCGCCGATGGCGTAGCAGATGAAGATCGCGGCGCACAGGCACAGCACGGGCAGAAGACAGGAGATCATGCCCGTCGCCATGCCCTTTGTGACGGTAAGCGCGGGTCCGCCCCTGCTCGCCTCGGCAATGCCGCGCGTGGGCCGATAGCGGTCGCTCGTGTAGTACTCGGAGATGACGCCGATGAGGATGCCCGCCACCACGCCGACGGCGCTCGCCACCCACGGCGTGACCGCCCCGAGGCTTTGCTTTGCCGCCGCGAGCTGCGCGGCGTCCTCCCCCTGAAAGAGCAGGACGCTCAGCACGCACCCGCCGACAAGCGTGACGCCCGCCGCGATCCATGTGGCGAGATTGAGCTCGAGGTGCGGGTCTTTGAGCTTTCTGCGGATGAGCGGAAAGGCGATCCCGAGAACACAGGCGATAAGCCCCACGCCCGCAAACACGAGCGGGAAGAGCATGAGCCGCATCAGCAGGCTCTCCGACGTGAATCCCGCCGTATGCACGAACACTTCGAGCGCGAGGATGACCGTCGCCATGATCGCGCCGACGTAACTCTCCAAGAGATCGGCGCCAAGCCCCGCGACGTCGCCGACGTTGTCGCCCACGTTGTCGGCAATGGTGGCGGGATTGCGCGGGTCGTCCTCGGGGATGTGCGCCTCCGTCTTGCCCACAAGATCGGCGCCCATATCCGCCGCCTTGGTGTAGATGCCGCCGCCCACGCGGTTGAACATGGCGATGACGCTGCACCCAAGCGCGTAGCCCGAAAGGATGATGGAGAGGTTATAGCTCTGCTTTGTGACGGGGTTGACGTGCGTGACCACCTCGCCGCCCTCCAAGGCGAGCATGCCGCCCGCCCAACCGAAACAGAGGTAGACGACGAGCGCGCCGAAGAGCGCGAATCCCGCCACGCACAGCCCCATGACGGAGCCGCCGCGGAAGGCGACTTTGAGCGTTTTGCCGACGTCGCGCGTCTCGTCGGCGGTGTGCGTGACCCGTACGTTCGCGTACGTTGCGATCTTCATGCCGATATAGCCCGCCGCGCTCGACATGAGCGCGCCGAGAAGAAAGGCGACGCCCGCCTCCCACGCGATAAAGAGCGCCAACAGCGCGGCGACCCCCGCGGCAATGCCCGCGACAATGCGGTATTCGTACAGGAGAAAGGCGTTCGCGCCCTCGCGGATGGCGGAGGCGATCTCCTGCATCTTCCCGTTCCCCTCTTTGAGCCGCTTTACAAGGTGAAAGTTGACCGCCGCATACGCAAGCGCCAGCACGACGGCGAACATCACGATAATGGTCAGAAGATTGATGTTCATGCCCATTCCCCCTTCCCGTTTTGTTTGCGCGTTTCCGCCCGATCCCCGTTTTTACCGCTTTTTGCCCGAGGCAAGCCGATAGCTCTCGTCGATCCGCGCGAAGATCTCTTCGCAGGAGACGCCGCCGTCGAGCACGACCGTGAACCAACTCTTTTTATTCATGTGATACCCGGGAAGATACCGCCCGTCGCCGAGCAGCGCCGGAAGCTGCTCCGGCTGTATGCGCAGATCGAGGATCTCCGCCGGACCGTCGCTCCCGAAGCCGAGCTTGCGGCGCGGAACGGTGAGGAGCGCCGCGTACCATTTGTTTGTATCCCCTCTCCGGAACACGGCGTTTTCCGGAAATTTTTCCCAAAGGAACTCGGGTTCCGCGCCGTATTTTTCTCTGATGTAAGCGATGACCCTGCGCGCCTGATCGCTCCTGAATATATCCGTCTCGCAGCACTGTCTGAAAAAGCGGGCGGTCGCTTCGCCGACCGCGCTGCGCACGCTTCCGACGAACTCCCCCGCCGCCTCGGGGATCAGGTGGAGCACATACTCCTCCCCGAGGGCTTTTTCCGTGAGGCGGGTCTCCGCCCTTCCGTCCTGCAGGACGGTGATCTCAAGTTCGAACTGCCCGTCGAGGATATCCGTTTTGTAAATATAGTTTCCGCCGCGCGGGACAAACCCGAAGGGGATGAGTTTTTCATAGACGACCGTTTTATGCCGAAGATCGAGCTGCACCGTCTTTTTCTCCGTTTTCAGATACTTCTGCCCGCCTGCGCGGCGCTTCGTACATCATTATTATGGCACTATTATTATAGCACTTTCGCGGGAAACTGTCCATAGAAATGAAAAAATCTTTCAAAAAATTTTTGATTGAAACATTTCTTCGGGCGAAAAAAAGCCGCCCCTGCGGGCGGCTCTCTGCCTGTATTTTACTTGCTGCAGTTTTCCTTGAGCGTTTTGAGGTTCTCGGAGAGCTCCTTGGGGAGCTTGTCGCCGAACTGCTTGTAGAACTCGGCGATCTCGTCCGCCTCGGACGACCAACGCGCCTTATCGACGTAGAGGATGCTCTCGAGCGTCTCGCGGGAGTAGTCGAGCCCTTCGAGGTCGATGTCCTTCGCGTAAGGGACGTAGCCGATGGCGGTCTCCTCGGCGTCCACGGTGCCGGCGCAGCGCTTTAAGATCCAATCGAGAACGCGCATATTGTCGCCGAAGCCGGGCCACAGGAACTCGCCGTTCTGATCCTGACGGAACCAGTTGACGTTGAAGATCTTGGGCGGGTTCTTGACCTTCTTGCCCATCTCGATCCAATGTGCGAAGTAATCGCCCATATGATAGCCGCAGAAAGGCTTCATCGCCATGGGGTCGTGGCGCAGAACGCCCGTTGCGCCCGTTGCGGCTGCCGTCGTCTCGGAAGACATGATGGAGCCGACGAACACGCCGTGATCCCAATCGCGGGACTGATAAACAAGGGGCGTGGTGGTCGCGCGGCGGCCGCCGAACACGATCGCGTCAAGCGGAACACCTTCCTTGGAGTTGAACGCGTCGGAAAGGCAGGGGCAATTGACGGCGGGCGCGGTGAAACGGGAGTTGGGGTGCGCAGCCTTTACGCCGCTTTCGGGCGTCCAATCGTTGCCCAGCCAGTCGATGAGGTGCTCGGGCGCGGGTTTGGTGAGCCCTTCCCACCACACGGTATTATCGGCGGGGTTGATGGCAACGTTCGTGAAGATGGTGTTCTTTCTCGTTGCGGCGAGCGCATTGGGGTTGCTCTTTTCGTTGGTGCCGGGCGCAACGCCGAAGAATCCGTTCTCGGGGTTGACCGCCCAGAGTCTGCCGTCCTTGCCGACGCGGATCCATGCGATATCGTCGCCGACGCACTCCACCTTGTAGCCCTGCTCGAGGTAGTGCTTGGGCGGGATGAGCATGGCGAGGTTGGTCTTGCCGCACGCGGACGGGAACGCCGCCGCGAGGTACTTCTTGGTGCCGTCGGGATAGGTCACGCCGAGGATGAGCATGTGCTCTGCCATCCACCCTTCGTTCTTGCCGAGGAAGGACGCGATGCGGAGCGCGAAGCACTTTTTGCCGAGGAGCACGTTGCCGCCGTAAGCGGAATTGACGGAGATGATGGTGTCGTCCTCGGGGAAGTGCATGATGTAGCGCTTTTCGGGATCGACGTCGCACTTGCAGTGCAGACCCTTGATAAAGTCGCCCTCTTCGCCCAAAACGTCGTAGCAGTCAAGCCCGACGCGCGTCATGATCGCCATGTTCAGAACGACGTAGATGGAGTCGGTGAGCTCGATGCCGATCTTGGAGAAGGGCGAGCCGACGATGCCCATGGAGTAAGGGATGACGTACATGGTACGCCCCTTCATCTTGCCGCGGGCGATATCGTAGCACATCTTGTAGGCTTCCTGAGGATCCATCCAATAGTTGGTGGGACCTGCGTTCTCCTTCTCTCTGCAGCAGATGAAGGTGCGCGCCTCGACGCGGGCGACGTCGTTCTCCGCCGTGCGGTGGTAGTAGCACCCGGGGAGTTTTTCCTGATTGAGCTCGATCATTTCGCCCGTCTTGCACGCCTCTGCGCGGAGCGCTGCGAGCTGCGCCTCGCTGCCGTCGATCCAGACGATCTGATCGGGGCAGGTGAGCGCGGCGCTCTCTTCCACGAACTTGATGACCTTCTTGTTCTTGGTGGGATAAGCCAT
>DBGBVX010000064.1:0-4493 GCA_048370055.1 Candidatus Gallimonas sp.
CCTGCTTGTATCCTGTAATTTATAGCTTTTGCAGGGAGCGTTTACAGGTAAAAGCTCCTTGTCTATCCTTGGCGCCCTCTATGAGGGAGCTGGCTGGGCAGCAAAGCTGCACAGACTGAGGGAGTTACTCCCACCGTCGCGGCTTTGCCGCGACACCTCCCTCAAAGAGGGAGGCAAGTTATAAAATCACTCGCGCAAGGAGGGTTTCCCTCCGCCCGCGCCCCACATTTGCGCATACCTGCGCTTACGGGGAAAGTGTGAGCCGCCGCGTGCTATACTGTTGCGAAAACAGCGGCGGCGAGAGAAAACACGCGGTCAGCCGCAGGCGCGTCCGCGGGTTGTCTCTCAAAATCACGAAGATTTTTCCCGTCAGTTCGGGAAAAATCTTGTGAACATAGAGAGGAGTTTTTTTATGAATACATTCTCAAACGGCAGCAATATGGCGGCGCAGCGCTCGCTTTTAAGGGCGCTCGGTTGGACGGACAGCGAAATGCAAAAGCCCATCGTGGGCGTCATCTGCGCGCAGAGCGACATCATCCCCGGGCATACGCACCTTACGGAGATCGCAAGGGCGGTATCGGAAGGCGTGCTCGCGGCGGGCGGCAAGCCCGTGATCGTGCCCTCCATCGGCGTGTGCGACGGCATCGCGATGGGGCATAAGGGCATGCGCTACTCCCTTCCCTCCCGCGAGATCATCGCCGACAGCGCCGAAATTCTAGCGACGGCGCACGCCTTCGACGCGTGCGTGTTCGTGGGCAACTGCGACAAGATCATCCCCGGCATGCTGATGGGCGCGGTGCGCGTGAACATCCCCTCCGCGTTCGTCTCGGGCGGTCCCATGCTCGCGGGGCACAAGGACGGCCGAAAGCTCTCCCTCTCCTCCATGTTCGAGGCAGTGGGCGCCTATACCTCGGGCAAGATCGACGAGGCGGAGCTCGCCCGCTTTGAATGCGCGGCGTGCCCCTCGTGCGGGTCGTGCTCGGGCATGTTCACGGCGAACTCCATGAACTGCCTTTTGGAGGCGCTCGGCATGGCGCTCCCCGGGAACGGCACGATCCCCGCCGTATACTCGGCGCGGCTCGCGCTCGCAAAGCGCACGGGCGAAGCGGTGATGAAACTGCTCGAAAAAAACGTGCGCCCGCGCGACATCCTCACCCCCGCGGCGCTCAAGAACGCCGAGCGTGTGGATATGGCGATCGGCGCCTCCTCCAACTCCGTGCTGCACCTTTTGGCGCTTGCAAGCGAACTCGGATTTACGAAAGAGCAGATCTCGGTGGACACCATGAACGAGATCTCGGCAAAGACGCCCAACCTGTGCCGCCTCGCGCCGGCGGGCGAGCACTACATCGAGGAGCTCGAGGACGCGGGCGGCATCTCCGCCGTCATCCGCCGCCTCATCGACGCAAATCTTTTCGACGGCTCCGCGCAGACGGTGGCGGGCGTATCGCAGGACGAACTCACCAAAAACGCCCGCGTGACGGATAACGAGATCATCCGCCCCGTGGACGCGCCCTATTCCCCCTACGGCGGGCTCGCCATCCTCAAAGGCAACCTTGCAAAGGAGGGCGCCGTCGTCAAAAAGAGCGCCGTCGATCCCAAGATGTACCGCCATTCGGGACCCGCGCGCGTATTCGATTCGGAAGAAGCGGCGATGGAGGCGATCTCCTCCAACAAGATCAACAAGGGCGACGTCGTCGTCATCCGTTATGAAGGCCCGAAGGGCGGCCCCGGGATGCGCGAGATGCTCTCTCCCACCTCGTCCATCGTGGGCGCGGGCTTGGGCGATACGGTGGCGCTCATCACCGACGGGCGCTTCTCGGGCGCGACGCGTGGCGCGGCGATCGGGCACGTCTGTCCCGAGGCAGCCGCAGGCGGCGTGATCGGCGTCGTTCACGAGGGCGATATCATCGATATCGACATCGAAAAGGGCGAGATCAACCTGCGCGTACCCGAAGAGGAGATCGCGGCGCGCCTCAAAGATTTCGTGCCCCTTGAAAAGCCCGTGGAAGGATATTTAAAGCGCTACCGCGCGCTTGTGACCTCTGCATCCGACGGCGCAGTATTCAAAAAGTTTTAAGAAAATCCCAACCATATAAAATCATGCAGCAGGACGCGCCGCGGGATCTCCGCGGCACGTCCTGCGCTCCAATTGCAATCCCTGTACCAAAAATCGCCCGCGGGGCGGCTGCTTTTCTCAGCCGCCCCGCGGGCTTAACTTATCGATTAAGTTTTTCGATACACGTCTGCATGATTTGTTGCGTAATGCCCGTGGTCGCCTGCGTCAGCACAAGAACGTCGGAAAACTTATCCCCAAACTCCGCCTTTGAATCGTCCAAAATCACATACTGCCCGATCTCCGGATGCGTTTTGAGAAATACCTCGATTTCTTCATCCCGACGATCACGCAGAGGCGTCTTCCCGAGAAAGTCCTGTGGCGTTATCCGATAGGGCTTGAGCATGCGAAACATTCTCTGAACGTCAGGCGGAAACAGCCTCCATGTGCTCGACAAAACGAGTTTGCACTGCGTTTGCGAGAGGATCTCTCGCAGACGCATACAGCAATCATGATCGAACATTTCTGTATCCTCATCCTTTTTCAAGACGAGCACGCCATCGAGATCGAGAAAAATCACTTTCATTCTCCGCTCTCCTGTGGATATTTTGTCGAAACAGCCCTATAAAATTTTTTCCAAGTACATCCGTTCAGACTCTGATATTTTTCGACCCGCACCGCTTGATAGATCCCGAGAAAGATATATCCATTGCCCTTGACTTTCGCAAAGACGACCCGCCGACGCTCCAAATCGTAAAGTCCCGCACGCGCCGCGTCCCATGATTCTTCAATCGTTTCGAAATCCGAGGAAATCATATTGCGCCAAACACCGCCCTTTGTCTGCGTCAGATTGCTGTTGGGAATGAACCAAACGTCTTCGCCCTCTCGGGTCGCCTTCTCTGCAAACAATAACTTCTGCGGTGCAAAGCAGCCGCTTTTTGAAACATCCCACCCATACTCTTCGCAAAATTTTATATAAATTTCCCTCGCGCGATTGCCGTATTCCCTGTATGCACTGCGATGAAGTACATTCTGCCGTGCGCTCTTCTGCTCAGTCTGCGCTTGCGGCGTCGGGGAAGTCGCCGTCGGTGCCTGCGCGGGCTGTCCTGCGGGCACGGGTTTGGGCTGCGTTTTTGGCGCAGGAGGCGCGGCGGGGTCATATGGTTTGAGATAGCCCTCCCGAAAGGAATCAGGATAGACGAACGTTTTTACCGCATCGGAAAAACGTACCTTTATATATTTTCCGTCACTCTCAACAACATCGCCGACCCCGAATTGACCATGGAAAGCGAGTTTGATCATTTCAAGCGAAGGGAGAGTCGGGGCTGTTTTCTGTCTCTCTTCCGTCGGCTGATCGTTCGTCATTTCGGCGGATTCAGGATTACTTTGCGAAAATGAAATTTGCGGCAGCGCACACCTTTTTCTCCCTCTCCATCTGATAATGATTACAGCGACAATCCCTATCGCAGAGACAGCAATACACAAAATACTCCATAGCAAGTACGTCTGATTTTGTAAGCTGAGGATCAAAAATACAATCCCTAAAGAACACATGATCGTGCATACGACGAGAACTTTATCGGATATTCTCATATTCTTCTCCCCCGAGACATCTACCCGCGCTTCGGGCGAAGGTAGCCGGAGTATTCAAACGAGCCATCTTCTGCAACCATTTTCACAAGTTCCGTATAGCTGATACGCTCGCCGCCCTGAAATCCATCGTGGAACATTCTGTGCCATTTGCCATAGGTCTGATAGTAGCGGTCGAAAAAACAGATCTCAGCCTGCCCGTTCGCCGCGGATGCACGACGCTCAAAGTGCTTGTACACGACGCCCACACACTCCCCTTCGGCGGTGTAAGCAAGCAGACAGCTCTGCCCCGCATACAGTCCAAGCTCATTGAGCACCTCGCCTTCAGGGACTTTTCCCCTCTTAATGACAAATCCGTTGAACGAGCCCCGCATATCTTTGACCTCCTTATCCTGTTGCGATACTTGATAAACAACGGTAAATCCTTTGGTGATTTTTTCCTGCGGCGGAGAGATGACGCGGTCTTGCGCACGCATTGCCTGCTTCATGGCATTGACGACAAGCACGAGTTTACCGGAGACACCGAGTTGTTTTTCGATCTCCCCTGCGTTCAGCGTCAGCGTTTTTTCTCCGTTTGCGCGCGCGGTTTCGCGCATTTTTTCAATACATGCAAAAATCTGCTGTGTGCCGATTGGAGCGGGCTCCTTTTCCGCGGCGTCCCTTGCGGGTCCTGTCTGTTCCGTTTTTTCGAGCCTCTCAAGGATCTCCGCCTTGAATACAGCAAACGCTTCTTCCATATGCTTGACCGCCTGCTCTGCCGCCTGCACGCGGGTCAACAGCTCCAAGATCACACTATCGTAATTCATTTCTACCACCTGATTATATAATCTTATTTTCTTTTCAGAACAGC
>DBGBVX010000065.1:0-18537 GCA_048370055.1 Candidatus Gallimonas sp.
GGCAATCTCTCTGCCTACATCAAGTGCAGCGCAGACGAATGGGTAGCTCTTACGAAAGACGCGTCCGTCTCGTTCCCGATCGATAAGGCGCTCAATGCGATCCGTTTCGGCAAGCAGGACGACGATAATACGGGGCATACCGCTGTGTTGAAAGACGGCGTTCTGCAGCTTGGCACGACGGATACGGGGATCGACGACGGTTCCGAAAATGCAGGCGAGTAAAATCGTATAGCGCAAAGGGCAATGGCGAGCGGAGCGGTTTCTGCCGCTCCGCTCTTTCCGTAAGCCGCATCGGCGCCAAAGAGGAGACTATGAAATATCAGCTCAAAACAAACAACAAAACGCCGCTTCTGGCGGCGCACAGGGGCGTATGCGGGGCGAATATCCCGTGCAACACGCTCGCGGCATATGAGATCGCTCTGCGTCAGGGAGCGGACATCATCGAACTCGACGTTTCCAAGAGCAAGGACGGAGAGCTGTTCGCTTTCCACCCCGGCATGGAGCCTGTCTATCTGAAATGCGGGAAAATGATCTCGGAGATGACGGCGGCGGAGGTGCGCGAAGTCCCCATTCTCAATCAGGACGAAGTGCCCACGCATTACCGCGTTCCCACCCTCTTTGAGGCGCTCTCCTTCTTAAAAGACAGGGCGTATATCAACGTCGATAAATTTTGGACGGACGTAGAGGGTATTGCGGCGTGCATCCGCCGCGCAGGCGTGGAAAAGCAGGTCATCGTCAAGACGTATCTGGATGAAGAATCGCTTGGCAATGTGGAAAAATACGCGTCCGATCTCATGTTCATGCCTATGATATGGCATAAAGACGAGTCAACGGAGATGCTCTTAAAGCGCAATATCAATCTGATCGGGAATGAAATTTTATTCGATAAAGATACGGACGAAGTGATCTCGGACGCGTATATCGCCGATATGCACCGGAAGGGCTTGCTGGTCTGGATGAACGCCATTGTCTATAACGAGAAGGACGTCATTTCGGCGGGGCATACGGACGACGTTTCTCTTACGGACGATCCCGCCAAGGGCTGGGGCTGGCTCATGGAGAAAAAGGCGGACATCATTCAGACGGACTGGCCGCTCATGGTGAGACAATATATCGGCGGTAAACATCGCGACGGATAAAAGGAGCAATACAAACATTATGATCAGAGAATACAGATCCGATGGTTTCCGCGTACAGTTTCTTGCAAAAGACATCGTTCGCATCGAATATGCAAACGACGCGGAGTTCTGCGATCAGGAGACATTTTTCGTTCCCGCGCGGAACTTTGAGGGCGGTGTGGATTTTACCGCGCAGAACGTGCGCGGCGGCGTGCGTCTTGTCTTCGGCGGGTACGAACTTTTTCTCCCGCACGGCGGGCGCGGCATGAGCGGGATCGTCCTCTCGCAGGAGGGAAAAGCGGTATACCGCTGCCGCGAACTGTCCAATACGGGCGAACTGCCGTCTCTCGGGAAAACGCCCGAAGTATTTGCAGTCTCCGATAATCCGCGCATCCGCGTTCCCGCGGGCGGCTATACATACAGAGGGGAGATCAAAAACAGCGGATACGTCATCGAAAAAGACGTGCGCGACGTCTACCTGTTGCTCTGCGGGCGCGACGCAAAAAAACTGCGCCGCCTCTATGTGCAGCTCACAGGCAGGTGCTCCCTTGTGCGCCTCTCCGTGCTCGGTGCGTGGAACTCCAAGTACTACAAATACAGCGAAGAGAGCGCAAAGCGTGTCATTCTTGACTACGAAAAGTACGGAATCCCGCTCGATCACATGGTCATCGACACCGATTGGCGGGCGGCGTCCGACCGCGGCATCGGGTACGATATCGATGCGAAGCTCTTTCCCGATATGCGCCGCTTTTTTGGCTTTGCGCACAGCCACGGGGTGGAGATCATGTTCAACGATCATCCCGAACCCGTCGACGGCGCAAAAGATCTGCTCGATCCCAAAGAGGTGCGCTACCGCGAGGAGAAATTGCAGGGGCTTCTTGCGCTCGGGCTGGACACATGGTGGTACGACCGCAATTGGCATACCGCACTCCTGAGCCCCGTTTCCGAGATCTATCCCGAAACGTTCGGCTTGTACCTGTTTGAAGATATTACGAGGCATTATTATCAGAAGGCGGCGGACGGCGGAGCGTATATCAGACCCCTCGTCATGGGGAACGTTAACAATATCTGGAACGGCAATTACGAAGCCATCCACGACAGCGCCTCGCACCGTTTCGGCATTCAATGGACGGGCGACATCACGAGCGATCCCATTTCCCTCGCAAGTGAGGTGAAAACGCTCATCCGCGCATCCGACAACGGCATCATCTACGTCAATTCCGACTGCGGCGGGCATATCGGCGATCCCGATAAAGAATTGTATCTGCGCTGGATCCAATTCGGCGTGTTCTCGCCCGTGTTCCGCCCGCATTGTACGAATGACGTGAAACGCTTTCGCGAGCCGTGGCTCTATGACGAAGAGACGCTGAATATTGCGCGCTCGTTTATCAAAATGCGCTACCGCCTTTTGCCCGTGCTTTACGCCAACGCGTTCAACAGCTATTTATCGGGCGAACCGCTCTTCCGCGGGCTCGGATGGGAATATCCCGCCGATAAAAAGGCGCTTGCCTGCGATACGGAATACATGCTCGGCAAGGACATCCTCGTCGCGCCCGTGGCGGGCGAACGTATGCAAAAGCCCAAGCAAACTTGCTATACCGCACCCGTCAAAGCAGTGTTCTTCGACGGCACCGAGCTTGCGGGCGAACCCATCGCCGAGGCGACGTACAAAACGCTCGATCTCGAGCTCGATAACGTCCCGCCGACAGAGGGCGTTCCCGTGTACCACTTCTCCGCAAGATTTGAAACGCGGGTGAAATTCGAAAAGGATACCGAGCTATTTCTTCTTTGCGACGACGGCGCGACCGTGTATGTGGACGGCAGGCAGGTGTTTCGCGACGATAAGACGCATCCCGCGCGCCTCTCTCCGCTCTGTACGGTGGAAGGAGGCAGGGAACACAGCCTGACGGTGGAATACTTCCAGGCAGGCGGCGCGGCTTGCTGCGTGCTCTATTACGACGCGCACGAGGAGAGCAAAAAGTCCGTCTATCTCCCCGAGGGGAAGTGGATGGACGTATTCGGCGGAAAGGTATATCCCGGCGGGCGGTCGTATTCGCGGCGTTACGCCGTCAGCGAAATGCCGCTCTTTGTCCGCCTCGGCGCGCTGCTGCCGCTCGCGCACGACGCAAAGAATACCAAGCAGCAGACATGGGACCGCCTTGCGTTCGATTACTATCCCGACCGCGAGGCGCGTGACGAAGGCTTTCTGTATGAGGATGATACGGAGACGACGGCTTACGAGCACGGCGAATACCGCACAACGCCCTACGAGGCGTTCTACGACAGGGAAACAAACGCCTACGTCGTACGGTTCGGCGAAGCGCAGGGTTCCTTCCGCGGTGCAAAGGCGTTTCTTGAGCGGGAGATCACGGTGCGCCTGCATCTTGCAACGTGCGGCGGAAGTGTGCAGAATGTCACGGTCAACGGCAGCAATGCCGAATATTGCAAACAGAAGCGCGATGCGGGTGCATTCCCGTTCGCGGCGGATGTCGGTGCGCGTGACGGCGATCTGATCGCAGTGACGTTCCGTACAGAAACGGATCAAAGCTGCGAAGTCCGGTTCTGCCTTACGGCGTAAAGCGCATCCGCGCAGATACCGGAAAGGATAGCGATTTCGCTATTTTATAATACGATTTTATTTTTAACAGGAGTAATCACAATGAAGACTGTGAAAGATTTGACGGCTGATGAAAAACTCCGCCTCATCTGCGGGAAGGGGCGTTGGTACACGGAGGATTTCGGCGGAAAATTGTCTCATATCACGGTATCGGACGGACCCGTGGGTCTGCGCACGGAGCGTGATACCGAGGACGGAAAAACGGAGACGATCCCCGCGGTGGCGTATCCCGCCATTCAGCTTCTGGCGAACACATGGAGCACGGAATGCGCGCGGCAAATGGGCGAATGCCTTGCGGACGACTGCATCGAGCGCGGCGTGGATATCCTGCTCGCGCCCGGGGTGAATATCAAGCGCGATCCCCTGAACGGGCGTAACTTCGAGTATTTTTCGGAGGACCCCTACCTTGCGGGGACTATGGCGAAAGGGTATATCGATGGCTTGCAGTCGCGCGGGGTGGGCGTCTGTCTCAAACACTTCTGCGCCAACAATTCGGAGTACGACCGCTTCCATCAGACGAGCGACGTGGACGAGCGTACGCTGCGCGAAATCTATTACGTTCCCTTTGAAATCGCCTGCAAGGCGAAGCCCGTCTCCGTTATGTGTTCCTATAACCGCGTCAACGGTACATATGCGTCGGAGTATAAAAAAGGGTTCGACGTCCTGCGCAGCGAGTTCGGGTTCGACGGCGCGATCTTCTCCGATTGGGACGCCGTGCGCGACAGGACGGCCTCGGCAAAAGCGGGACTTGATCTCGAAATGCCGTTCAACGAAAAGAACTACGAAAAACTTGTGGCGGACTACCATGCGGGGAAACTTTCCGACGAGGAGCTGGACGCCTGCGCGGAGCGGGTGCTTAGGCTCGTCGGGCGCTGCAAGGCGATGAGCAAGGGCAAGACCGTGCAGAGCACCGAAGAGGATCGCCGTCGCGCGGCTAAGCATATCGCTTCCGAAGGCATGGTGCTGCTCAAAAACGACGGCGTACTGCCGCTTGCCAAGGGGCAGTCCGTGTTTTTGTGCGGTTCGTTTGCCAAGGCAACGTCCTGTATGGTGGGCGGCGGCGGGTCCGCGTTTGTCCGCTGGAAGGAAGAAAAGTTCGATCTTGCGGAGGCTCTCGCCGCACGCGGACATGCCGTCGATTACGAAAAGGCGTTCCAGATCAATGCAGTGGGGGCGTGGCAGAATGCGCGCACGGCGGCGCTGAAAGCGGGGCGCAGCGACGTGAATATCGTGTGCGTCGGCACGGGCTTTGATATCGAATACGAAGACGCAGACAGGCAGACGCTCCGCCTCCCCGCGGTGCAGGAGCGCGCCATTCTCGATACCGCCGCGCAGAATCCGAATACTGTCGTGGTGCTCTTTGCGGGCAGCGCGATCGACGTCTCCGCGTGGATCGATCAGGTAAAAGCCGTCGTTTACGCGGGATTTACGGGCGAAGGCGGCGACGAGGTCGTTGCCGACATCCTCACGGGAAAGATCAATCCGAGCGGCAAACTGTCTGAAACGTTCCCGCTCTCCATCGAGGACGTGCCCGCCGCAAACACATACAAACACGCGGGCGTCACGCGCTATCAGGACGGGCTGGACGTTGGCTACCGTTATTACGATACCTATGAAGTCCCCGTCGCGTTTCCCTTCGGACACGGATTGAGTTATTCTTCCTTCGAATACGATAATCTGAAAGCGGAACAAAAGGGAGGCACCGTCAAGGTGATGTTCGAGGTCGAAAACACCTCCGAGAGGGCAGGCAAGGAGACCGCTCAGGTCTATGTGCGCGAATGTGCGCCGTTCGTGTATCGTCCGTTGAAGGAATTGAAGGGATTCTGCAAAGAGGAGATCGGCGCGGGCAAGCGCAAAAAATTCTGCGTGGAACTGCCCATGCGCGCATTTGCGCACTGGTCGACGGCAACGGACAGGTGGGAAGTGACGGAGGGCGACTACGAGATCATGGTCGGGTCGTCGTCTGCGGATATCCGCCTGCGCGCAAGGCTTACGTTGCCTGAAATACAGCTTTAAAAAAGGAAAGTATATGTTATTTTCCCAGGCAGACGTTGCGGCTCTCTCCGCCGCGCAGAAAGATGAGATCTTGTTCGGCAAAACGTTCGGGCGGCTTCCGCCGCCCTGCCATGCGGTACTCGTGCTCGGCGGCGGCATCGACGATATGCGCCGCCGCGTCGCAAGCGCCGCCGCGCTTCTTGCGCGCGTACCTATCGGAAAGGTCATCGCCTGCGGCGGCGTCGCGCGGCAGTTCGGCGGCGAGGCGTTGCCGGAGTGCGAGATCCTTTGCCGCCTTTTGCAGGAAGCGGGCGTGCAAGCGGAGATCGTTCTCGAGAACAATTCAAAAGATACGATCGAAAACATCCTGTATGCGTTTACTCTGTTGAAAAACGATCTTTTTACGGAGAAACGGCTGAATGTTGCCGTTGTGACGAGTCCGTGGCATCTGCGCCGCGCGACGGAACTTGCCAAGTGCCTGATGCCGAAAACGGTGTCCGTTTACGGCTATCATTCCGATTACGGCAGACAGCGGCTTACGGGGGAGTGTGCTCCCGCGCTCATTACACAGGCGGAGAACGAGCTTCGCTTTCTGCGTGAGGCCGTGGAATGCGGCTTTGCCGACGATTTTGAGATTTGAAGGAGTGTGCAAATGCAACGTAAATTACCTGCGTACCCACTGTGGATCATAGACCCCGATTTTTCGGTGTGGTCAAAGAACGATACGTTAAACGGCGGCGACGCGATCTTCTGGCAGGGGACTCCCCGCCGTACTTACGGATTCGTCCGCTTTGGCGGAACAACGTACTGCTTTTTAGGTAGGCGGGATGACGCGATCCCGCTCGTACAGAAAGACGTTTCCGTTACCGCGTTTGAAACGGTCTATACCTTTGCGTGTGCGGAATTTACACTTAAAGTATGGTTTGTCTCTCCGTTGCCGCCGGACGATCCGGAAACGCTGTCCTGCCCCGTCTGCTATACACGCTATGAAGTAAAATTCAAGCGGGAATTGCCGGAAGATTTTTCCGTTGCGCTCGTTCTGGACGAAGAATACTGTTACAGCGCCAAGCGCGCGCCCGTCATCGGCGGCGTGTTGCCCTGCGGAAAGTTCGAGGCGGCGTTCATGACGCGCCGCAGAAACCTTGTGGCGTCGGATACGAGCGATACCTACGCGCCCGATCACGGCTACACATACCTCGCGGGCGAAGAGAGCTTCTTTGTGACCGAGGCCGCCGTCAACCGCTATGTTGCGGAGGGGAAGGCAGAGTATCTGCGTGAATCCAATGAGCGCAGCTGCGTTATGAGCGTAAACCGTGCGCCCCGCGGCTCTTTCATGACGGCGCACGATGACCTTGTCTCCGTGTTCTATTTCGGCGAATGGCTGAAAAGATATTATTTCCGTGACGGCAAGACGATCGTTGACGCGTTGGCGTATGCTTTTGACAACGAGGAGAAGATCGTCTGTAAATGCAGGTCGTTCGATAAAAAACTCAGAACGGATTGTAATGCCGTCGGAGAAGGGTACTATCTGCTTGCCTGCGCGGCGCTGCGGCAGACAATGGGCGGGCATAAGCTTGTGCAGAATGGGAAGGGAGAATTGCTGTTCCTCTCCAAGGAGTGTGATTCCAACGGCTGTATCGGAACGGTGGATGTTTCCTATCCTTCCATGCCGCTTTTTCTGCTGTACAATCCCGAACTTGTCAATGCAATGATGCGCGGCATCTTCGCGTTTGCGCGGATGCCTGTCTGGACGTTCGGTTTCGCCCCGCATGATTTGGGGACTTATCCGTGGTGCAGCGGGCAGGTATACGGCGTGCGCGAGGAGAACGATAAGTTCAACTGCGGAATGCTCGCATTCGGCTGGGGCGAGGGACCGAAAACGCAGCCGATGCTCTATCTGCGTCCCGCCGAGAGCAATATCTATAACGAACAGATGCAGATGCCCGTCGAGGAATGCGGCAATATGCTCATCATGACGGCGGCGGTCATCCGTGCGGGTGGAGATATGGCACTTGCCGCGAGCAATTTCGATCTTCTGGAAAATTGGGTCGGCTATCTTGAAAAGTACGGGTTAAAGCCCGAAAACCAACTTTGCACGGATGATTTCGCGGGGCATCTTGCGGACAACGTCAATTTGGCGATCAAAGCACTCGTCGGGATCGAGAGCTTTTCGATCATTTGCCGCGCGCTTGGGAAGGAGACGCTTGCGGCGGAGTATGAAGCGAAGGCGGCGTCGTTCGCAGCCGCGCTCAAAAAAGAGGTCGGCGATGGCGTCATGCCGCTTGCCTATGGCAGGGAGGGGACGTATTCTCTCAAATACAATCTCCTCTTCGATAAACTGTTCGGGTTTGATCTGATCGGGCAGGATGTGTGCGAGCGGGAAGTCAGCTATTACCTTACAAAAAACAACCGTTTCGGCGTGCCGCTCGACACGCGGGAAAATTATACGAAGTCCGATTGGATCTTGTGGTGCGCCGCGCTGACGGACGATAAAGAGAAGGCGAGGGAACTGTATGCGCCCGTCGTGCGCTATCTGGAAGAGAGTCCCGTCCGCCTGCCGTTCGGCGATTGGTACCGCACGGAAAAGGGCGAGATCGTGCATTTCATCAACCGCACGGTGCAGGGCGGCATCTCTGCCCCGCTCCTGAAAGCAAGCGGAAAATTAGAACAACGTTGAAGGAGACAAATCAATGACTGACGTATTCAATATCCCCGCGTTTCGGTTCCCGAAAAATTTTTTGTGGGGCAGCTCGACGGCGGCGTTTCAAATCGAAGGCAACAACGTTTGGTCTGACCTTTGGCACGATGAGCAGGAGCGGCTCAGGCGCGATCCTTCCGCAGAAGTTTCCGGAACGGCGTGCAATTCTTATCAGATGTACCGCGAGGACGCTGCGCTCCTTAAAACTCTCGGACATCAGGCGTACCGTTTCGGGATCGAGTGGGCGCGCATTGAGCCGGAGGAAGGCGTATTCAACGAGGAAGCGACAAATCATTATGTGCAGCAGCTTGTCCTGCTCAAAGAGAAGGGGATCAGGACGTTCGTCACGCTCATACACAAGACCGTTCCGCAGTGGTTTCGGTTGAAAGGGGGATTCAACGTCCTCGATAACCGCAGATATTTTGAACGATATCTACATTATGTCCTTCCGAAGATCGCGCAGTACGTGGATTTCTGGAACGTGCTCAATGAGTTCAACCTGTGGCTGAGCGAAGACGGCATGAAGCGGAAGCAAAACAGTCTTCTTTTTCATGCGCTCGGGTACCATGTGATCAAGAAGTATTCTTCCGCGCCCGTGAGCAGTGCGCACGCGCTTGTCATGTATTTCGCAAAGCGGCAGTTCGATCCGTTCGATCAGGCAGCGGCGCACTATTTTGACGTGGTCGATAACGAATTTTTCTTCCACGCAATCCGCACGGGCGAGATTGTCCTGCCGTATACCGACGCACTTTTCGACAAAGACGTCAAAGATACCTGCGATTTCTGGTCGATCAATATCTATACCCGCAGCATGGTAGATATGAGAAAAGCGAACATGAAAGGGGAGCGTTATCCGTTCACCAAGGCGCGCACAATCAAAATGAAGAACTTTTATCTGGATGAATTTTATCCGGAAACCGTCTATCACAGCCTGATGCGGCTGAAAGACAAACCTGTTTATATCACGGAAAACGGATATTCGTGCGAGGACGACCGCCTGCGCATCGTCTTTTTGACGGAGTATCTGAATGCGCTCCATACCGCGATCGAAGAGGGCGTGGATGTGCGCGGGTATCTCTATTGGTCTCTTCTCGACAATTATGAATGGGGTTCGTATCTGCCGAAATTCGGGCTTGTTTCCGTCGATCGGGCAAACGGCTATCGGCGCACGCCGAAGCCGAGCGCGTATTTCTATCAGGAAATCATTCAGAACAACGGGTATTCTCCCGAGGTTCTGAAAAAATATCTCTCGGAGATTCCGCGTATCGGAGATGTGCCTGTCATAAAATGATACGGCAAACGCATCCGTGCATTTCAGGCGCGGTACAGGAAAGACAATATGTTGCAGGATTTGTATCATTTGTTGAATATTTTGCTTGCAGTGGTGCTGGGCTTTGCCATCGGGTACGAGCGGAAACTGCGCTATAAGGAGGCGGGCATCCGCACGCATACCATCGTGTGCGCGGGGAGCGCGCTTATCATGGTCGTATCCAAGTATGGATTCGGGGACAGCGTCGAGGCGGACGCTTCCCGCGTGGCGGCGCAGATCGTTTCGGGGATCGGATTTCTGGGCGCGGGCATCATCATCTACCGCAAGCACGAGATCCACGGACTGACGACCGCCGCGGGTGTGTGGGCAACGTCCGGCGTGGGCATGGCGGCGGGCGCGGGCATGTACCTCGTCGCTGCGGGGTCGACGGTCGTCCTCATCGGCGTGCAGTGCCTGTTCCATATCAAGTGCAAGTTTTTTCAGACGAAGAAGTATTTTCAGGTCAAGATCGTGTTCACGAGCAGCGGCGGGGAGAACGACGTCATCAAAGAGATCTTTCAGACCGACCGCTTCAACCGTCTCGTCATCGAACGTAAGGGCGAGGAGACGGTGTATCATGCCACACTCAACACGGATAAAGAATATTCTTCGCAGCGGCTTACGGAGATCATGGCGCAGTATCCGTTCATCCGCTCCATCGAACGCTGCGACGAGGGCTGATAATATGTTGCCGCGCAGCGCTTGCTGCGCAAAGAAACAGACAAAGCAAGGAGGACAAACGTATGAAGATCCGATATTTGGGAACCGCCGCGTATGAGGGTGTTCCCGCCCCGTATTGCAAGTGCCGCGTGTGCAGGGAATCCTTCCGCACGGGCGGAAGGGCGCTGCGTTCGCGCTCGCAGGCGCTCGTGGACGGAGAGCTGCTGTTTGATTATAATGCGGACACTGTCTGCCATTCGCTGCAATACCGCATCGAATGGGAGAAGATCGGCGACTGCCTGATCACACACAGCCACAGCGACCATCTCTGCCCTGCCGATCTGCTGCTTTTGTCCGACCCGTTCAGCCATGAACACCGCACGGTGCGTTTTTATTCCGCGCAGGACGGGTATGATAAGATCGAGCGGGAGATCGAAATGCACCATATGCAGAACAGGGTGACGGCGCAGCTCGTAAAGCCCGCAGAGGTCTTTTATACCTCGGATAAAAAGTACAAAGTTCTTGCGCTGCGGGCAAACCATCCCGCCGAAACGACGCCCGTATTCTATGCCGTCGAGCGCGGCGGGAAGCGGCTCTTATACGCGCACGATACGGGGCTTTTCCCCGAGGAAAACTATGCGCTTTTGAAAGAGTTCGGCAGGTTCGGTCTCGTTTCCCTTGACTGCACCGGCTGTCTGGGGATCGGCGGAGGCTGGCGGGACGGGCATATGAGCCTGAAAACCAATCTCGAGGTGCTGGAACGGCTGCGGCAGGAGGGGATCGCGGACGAAAAAACGATCTTCGTCGCCAATCACTTTTCCCACAACGGCGGACAGACGTACGACGAGATGGTTCCGGAAATGGCAAAACACGGCATCGTCGTCTCCTACGACGGTTTGGAGATCGAGTTTTAAACGCCCGCAGGAAAAGGGGATGCCCGTGTCTGCGGCGCGCCGCATTTGATAACGATAAGGAGCGATCGCATCATGTTTCACGAAACGGAGCACAACGTATTTATTTTGGAAAACGGCAAAATCGCCTATGCAGTCTATCTGAACGAGGCGGGCAATCTTGAAAACGTCTGGTTTGGCAAGGCGCTCTCCGATTATGGCGGTATCCTCAATGTTCGCAACGTGGAGGGCGGCGGAGAATGTATGTATTACGACGTTGCCCGCGGAGAGGAGTGCAGATACGCCGTCGGATTCAACGCGCAGTGTACGCCGCTCGAACTCTCTTCGCACGGGTATGCCGATAAACGCGGCGCGCCGGTCGTGATCCGTCGGAAGAACGGCTCGCTTGCAACGGACTTCCGTTGTGTGGGACATAAGGCATCTGCGGGGATCCCCGCGCTTTCCGAACTGCCGCACGCGCGCGGGAACGAGGAGAATTGTGAAACAGCCGAGTTTCTCTTCAAAGAGCAAAACAGCGAGGTATATCTGACATACCGTCTGACGATGTATTCGGATAAGAACGTCCTCGTCAAAAGTTTCGAGATCGAAAACAGAGGGGAAGAGCCTGTAATGCTTGTCCGCGCCATGTCGATGCAGCAGGATCTTGCAAGCAGGGATTATAAGCTCGTCCATTTTCACGGGAGATGGATGCACGAGCGCGAGTATGCGGAAAACGACATTTTGGATGGTGTACAGGAAATATCCAGCAATTACGGGCGTTCTTCTGCCGAAGAAAATCCGTTCGTGTATCTGAAACGCAGCGATGCAACCGCCGACTACGGCGAGACGATCGGGTTCAACCTGATTTACAGCGGCAATTTTAAATTCCGCGTGTTCTCAGATAAGTTCTGCGGCACGCATATCACTTACGGGATCAACGAAGAAGATTTCGCGTGGATGCTCCGCCGTGGGGAACGCTTTCAGACGCCGCAGGCAATCGTCGTCTATTCCAACACGGGGACGGACGCGATGAGTAGGACGTTCCACCGTTTTATCCGCGAAAACCTCATCGGCTATCGGGGCAATGACGCGTACAAGCCCGTTCTGTTCAATTCGTGGGAGGGCTGCTCTTTCCATTTCGATACGGCGTCCATTCTCGCATATATCGACTCCGCCTGCAAGATCGGAACGGAGCTGTTCGTTCTGGACGACGGCTGGTTTGGGAAACGCAACGACGATACGGCGGGGCTCGGGGACTGGTCGGTCAACCGCGATAAAATCGACCTGCATAAAGTCATCGCGTACTGCCGCAAAAAGGGGCTGAAATTCGGCATCTGGTTTGAGCCCGAAATGGTGAACCCCGACAGCGATCTCTTCCGCGCGCACCCCGACTACGCGCTGGGGTACCGAAAGGACGGAAAACCCTACCTGTGGCGGCATCAGCTCCACTTGGATTTTTCGAGGGAGGGAGTCGTCGATCATATTTACAGGCAGATGAAGGCGTTTTTGTCTGAATATTCCGTCGATTATATCAAATGGGACTGCAACCGCATCGTCATGGAACACGAGGCTAACGATCCCGAACGGCAGGGGGAAACGTATCACAGACTCATGCTCGGGTACTATTCCCTGCTCGGCAGGCTGACGGAAGAATATCCGCATATCATGTTTGAAGGGTGCGCGGGCGGCGGCGGACGGTTCGACCTCGGTACGCTCTATTACTGCCCTCAAATCTGGGCCAGCGACGAGTCCGATCCCGCGCAACGTATGGAAATTCAGTTCAATACGTCGCTCGGGTATCCGCTCTCCTGCATCGCTTCGCATGTCAACGACAGCAGCGTGGCTTCCTATACCACAAAGGCGGCGCTTGCGCTGTTCGGCACTTACGGCTACGAGATGAATCCGAACGAATTGGCGGAAGGGGAGATCGCGAAGCTTTCGGCAATAGCTGCGCTCTATCGGAAATATCATTCAGAAGTCATTGAACGGGGCGATCTGTATCATATCCTCTCGCCGAACGAGGGCAACAGAATGTGCATGCAATGCGTCTCGCAGGATAAGAGTGTTTCGCTCGTCCTTCTCATGAACCGCAAAAAGGAGTTGCAGCAGTTCCGTTACTTGAGACTGAAAGGACTTGACGGAAAACGTGCCTACAAGAACAGCTACGACGGAAACGTGTACAGCGGCGAATATTACATGGAAGCAGGGCTGAATCTGTTTGCCGAAACGCCCTCCGAATTTGATTCAAAACTTATCTTGCTCACAGAGGAGAAGTGACGCAATGTATCGCGAAAAAATCGATCTGTACGAATGGTTTCAGGCGGAACGGGGCAAAAAAACGCGTGGCTTTCTGCACGTCTACCGCCACGTCGGCTCAAAGGAGATCGCGTGGAAAAAGCGTTCGGCGATCCTGATCTTCCCCGGGGGCGGCTATTCCTTCGTTTCGGAACGGGAATGGGAGCCCGTCGCAATGTATTACTACGGCAAAGGGCTGGATGCCTATGTGTTGGAGTATAACGTAGCTCCCGAGTGCGGCTATCCGACGTTGCTGACGGAAGCGGCAATGGCGATGCTCTATCTGCGAAAGGAGGCGGAGCGCCTGCATTCGGACGGGAAGATCGCGGCGCTCGGGTTTTCCTCGGGAGGGCATCTGTGCGGCTGTATTTCGCTGTTGTGGGACGACCCGGTTTTGTCCGCAAGGTTCGGGACGGACTGTGCGCAGATCCGTCCGGACGCCGCCATGCTGGCATACGCAGTCGTATCCGCTGAGAAAAGCTGCTGGGATGAAGAGACCTTTGTCAATTTCTGCGGCGGGAAAGCGCCATACGAGCGGTACTCTTTGGAACGCGTCGTCCGCCCCGATGCGCCTCCCATGTTTCTTTGGGCGACCGCAGATGATGCGGAAGTACCGATCGAGAACTCGATCCGCCTGTTCCGCGCGCTGTGCGCGGCAGGCGTTCCTGCGGAGTACCATGCTTTTGAGACGGGACGGCACGGGCTGTCTGTCTGTTCCGAGGAGGTGCTTTCTGCGTGCAACGCGCAAACGGAGCACGTTAGGCACTGGCTCAGGCTGTCTTTGGAATTTTTGCGCGGGCATGCGTTTTACACGGCTTGATGTGGCTGTAAAGATGGTATAAGCAAAAGGAGGAAACCCTGTGAAGTTTCGTTCGCTCGGCGTGATGCTCGACTGCTCGCGCGACGCGGTATATTCCGTGGAGACGCTCAAGCGGTATTTCGGGCTACTCAAAAAGATGGGCTATACCTATGTGCAGCTGTACACGGAGGACGTGTACGAACTTGAAGGAGAACCGTACTTCGGATACCTTCGTGGGCGGTATTCCAAACAGGAGTTGAAGGAGCTGGACGCGGCGGCGCGGGCAAACGGATTGGAGCTTGTTCCGTGTATCCAGACGCTCGCGCACCTCGGCGGCATCGCCCGCTGGGACGAATATTCCAAGGCGTGCATCGATTTCGGGGATATTCTGCTTGCAGGCGAGGAGCGCACCTACGAACTCATCGAAAAGATGTTCCAAACGTGCGCGGAGTGTTTTACTTCCCGCCGCATCAATATCGGCATGGACGAGGCGCACATGGTCGGGCTTGGAAAGTATCTTGATCGGCACGGCTATGAAAACCGTTTTGAAATCCTTCTGAAACATCTGACACGAGTCGCGCAGATTGCCGAAAAATACGGCTTTTCACCCATAATGTGGTCGGACATGTTCTTCCGCCTTGCCAACAAGGGGCAGTATTACTGCACGGGCAGCATTCCTGAAGCGATCCGCGCTCTCGTGCCAAAGAACGTAACCCTCGTCTATTGGGACTATTACAGCACGGACAGGTCGCATTACGACGGTATGCTGCGCGCGCATCAAGAATTTGAAAACCCCGTCGTCTTTGCGGGCGGGGATTCGGGCTGGTACGGCTTTGCGCCGCACAACCGCTATGCCGTGCGCGCTTGGCGGGCGGCGATGGAGGCGTGCAGAGAGAACGGCGTGGAGGATGCGTTCGTCACCTGCTGGAAGGACGATGGCGCGGAATGTTCACTGTTTGCAACGCTCCCCGTTCTCTTCTCGGCGGCGGAGTACGCGCGGGGGAACTTTGATGAGAAAGTGATCGCCGAAAAGTTCCGCCGCGTTACGGGCATTTGCGTGGAGGACTTTCTTACGCTCGACAAAGTCAACCTCGTTACCGACAGCCCCGTCAATCCTTGTAAATACATGCTCTATTCCGACCCTTTCCTCGGCATCTTCGACAGGACAGTGAAGGGGGACGGCAGTCGGTTTTCCGCCATCCGGGAAGGGCTGCGCGCGGGCGCAAAAAGCGTGCGATATGGCTATCTATTTAAGACGCTCATGGCGCTGTGCGACGTGTTGGAGATCAAATACGACCTCGGCGTTAGAACGCGCAAGGAGTATCAGGCGGATGACCGCGGGGCGCTTGCTACGCTGGTTGCCGATTACAGGGAGCTTGAAAAGCGGCTGGGAGCCTTTTACCGCCTGTTCCTTGCGCAGCGGGAAAGGGAGTGCAAGCCGCATGGTTTTGAAAAGCAGGACATCCGTCTAGGCGGGCTCATGAAACGCGTTGCTCATTGCCGCCGCATTCTTTCGGAATATCTTGCGGGCAGGCGGGACAGGATCGAAGAACTTGAAGAACATATCCTGCCCTTTGCGGGTGGGCAAGACGGCGCGCCCGTTCGGTTCAATGATTGGCTGCATGCGGCACAGATCAAACCGTTCATGTAAATAAGGAACTGTCATGATAATTATTATTACCAAAGATTATGTGGGACTTTCCGTGCGGGCGGCAAAGGTGATGGTTGAGATCGTCAAGGCAAACCCGTATGCCGTTTTAGGGCTTGCCACAGGCACCACGCCCTTGGGGTTGTATGCGCGCATGATCGCAGACCATGAGAAGTATGGCACGAGCTACGCGCATATCCGCACGGTCAATCTGGACGAGTACAAGGGACTTGCAAAGACGCACCCGCAGAGCTATGCATATTTCATGCGCAAGAATCTTTTCGACGAGCTTGGAATCGACCCCGAGAATACGAATATCGAGAACGGCATGGCGGCAGACGAGGCAAAGGAGTGCGCCCGCTACGACGCGCTCCTCGGACAGCTCCCACGCGACATTCAGTTGTTGGGGCTTGGCAGTAACGGGCATATTGCGTTCAATGAGCCGAATACGCCCTTCGGGAGCGGCACGCACGTTGTCACGCTTGCAGAGAGCACGGTGAAGGATAACGCACGGCTGTTCGATGATATCTCCGAAGTGCCCCGCAAGGCGTTCACGATGGGGATACGTCAGATCATGCAGGCGAAGAAAATCCTCATTTTGGCGAGCGGGGCGAACAAGGCGGACGCCGTATATAAGATGGCGAAAGGGGAAGTGACGGAAGAAGTCCCTGCATCTGTGTTGCAACTCCATCCCGATTGTACCCTCATTGCCGATCAAGAGGCGGCGGCAAAGCTATGAGCTATTATATCGGCATCGATTTAGGCGGCACATTTATAAAGTTCGGCGCGGTCGGAGAGAACGGAAACATTCTCAGAAAAGATAAAATCCCCACGCCCGCGGGTTGCGATTACGGGGCAACCGTGTCCGCGATCGCGGAAGTAATCAAGCGGCTCGTCGCGGACATGGGTATGCCGGAGAGCGTGGGCATCGGCTGCCCGGGGGTCATCGACGGCGAACACGGCATTGTCGTCACGGGAGGAAATCTCGGCTGGGAGAATATGCCCCTTGCACAGGACTTGGGCGGGCTGCTCGGCATTCCCGTCACGCTTTGTAACGACGCCAACGCGGCGGCGTACGGGGAATATATCTGCGGCGCGGGGAAGGAATATCGGAGCATTGTTCTCATCACACTCGGCACGGGCGTTGGGAGCGGCATCATCTTCGGCGGGAAGCTGTTCACAGGCGAGCTGGGCGCGGGCGCAGAGCTCGGGCATGAGGTCATCCGCATGGACGGCGAGCCATGCGCCTGCGGGAGAAGGGGTTGTTTCGAAGCGTACGCCTCGGCAAGCGCACTTGTGCGGCAGACGAGGGACGCAATGGTCGCGCACCCCGAAAGCAAAATGTGGGAACTTTGCAGAGGGAACGCGGACAATGCGGACGGCAGAACGGCGTTCGACGGAATGCGGCAGGGCGATGAAACGGCAAGAGAAGTCGTGGAGCGGTACCTTAATTACCTTGCGGAGGGGATCGCGAATATCGTCAACGTGTTCCGTCCGCAGGCGGTGCTCATCGGCGGAGGGATTTCCGCGGAAGGGGAAGCGCTCACGCTACCCTTGCAGGAAAAAGTGGATTCCAAAATTCTCGGGCGCGGCAGATATGCGCCCGTAAAAATCGGAGCGGCGAGCCTCGGCAACGACGCGGGGCTGGTTGGAGCGGCAATGCTCGCAAAGGAGAAAAAATGATCACATATATTCCGGACGGGACGCAGGAAAAAACGGCAATATCCCGCACGACGCACCTTGCGATCTCCGCGCATCAGGACGACATTGAATTTATGGCGTACGCGCCCATTGCGGAGTGTTTCGGCAGCAAAGACAAGTGGTTCGGCGCCATCGTCGTGACGGACGGCGCGGGGAGCCCGCGAAGCGGACTTTATGCCGACTACACGGACGAACAGATGAAGGAAGTGCGCATCGTCGAGCAGAAAAAGGCAGCGATGGTGGGCGAGTACGGCTTTTTGGCAATGCTATCTCACCCGTCCAAGGAAGTCAAGGACGCGGGAAATAAAAAAATCATCGCAGAGCTTGCCGACCTTATCCGAAAGGCAAAGCCGAAATATCTCTACACCCACAACCTTGCGGACAAGCACGAGACGCACGTTGCCACGGCACTCAAAGTGATTGCTGCACTGCGCACTCTTGCGCCCGAGGATCGCCCCGAACAGGTGTACGGGTGCGAAGTGTGGCGCGACCTCGACTGGATGCGTGACGATGAAAAAGTGTATCTCGACTGCGGAGCTCACCCCAACCTGATGCGCTGTCTTTCCGCTGTGTTCGACAGCCAGATCGCAGGCGGCAAGCGGTACGATTTAGCCGCGGAGGGGCGCAGGCTCGCAAACGCCACGTTCTCCGCGAGCCACGCCTGCGATACTTATTCCGCGCTCAACTATGCAATGGATCTGACGCCGCTCATGGATGAAACCATCGATATTGCCGATTATATCGCAAGTTATATCGACCGTTTTAAGGCGCAAGTCAAGCAGACTATTAAGCTGTTTAATAAATTTT
>DBGBVX010000066.1:0-1459 GCA_048370055.1 Candidatus Gallimonas sp.
CATAAGCGCAAGGGCTCGACCATGTAGGGCGCACGGCGGCGAGGTTTCCCTCGACCTCTCTTTACACCTCAATGATAGCACGGGGAAAATGCAATTGGCCATACACCTTTTTTTCAATACATGAGAATAAGCGAGAAAGTGCCTTACATGGACGGCATAGCCCCCGCGCCGAAGTAGAGGAGAGCGAAGCGCACAAGAGCTTTGTTGCGCTGGTCGTAGATGGACGTAGGCGAGGCGTAGCATACGGCCTCGGCGATTTCTTCCTTGCTTTTGCGCTCGATGTACCAAAGCCGGAGGATACGCGCGTCGGCCTCGTCCATCTGCGCGAGCACGTCGTCGATTTCCTCGACCTTATCCCGGGTAACTTGGATTTCCCGCATAACCTCGGCGAGCTCGAGGCAGTCCGCGAGCGCGTCGTTTACAGATTTCGCACCCGTGTACGGCTTGGACATATCCGCCGACGGATACTCCGACGGCGCGCCGTATCGTAAAATGCGCTCCTTTTTCCGCTCGAGATTGCCTAAAGCCGTCTCGAGCAAGCCGCGAGCGCGGAGAGTTTTCTCCGCCGCCTCGAAATAGTTAATCATTAACTCGCCCTCCTCGTGCGTTATCGTGGTTTAGGCGCGTTTCCCTCCGTGGCGGTATTCGCGCCCCTTGTTGTACTCATGCTTTGCCATGAGAACGGCCTCAACGTCCACGCCCATATAGGCGAGGTAATCGAGAATACGGATAATCGCGTCGCAAAGCTCGACGGCGACTCCCTCCGGCTTGCAAGTGCCGGTTTTCTCGTCCTTGTCGCAAGAGCCCTCGAACTCGCAGACTCCGCCCGGGATGCCGCAACACCCATAGATAGCCGGATTTCCGTCGCGCCACTCCTCGAGCGCCTCCGAGACTTCCGAATGAATGAGCGCGGCGACCTCGGGAAAGCTCCGAGCCGTCTCCCACCATCCATGAGCGACCGCGTTCTCGTGGACTTCCTTTGCAAACTCGTTTACTGTCATTTTCGTTTCCTCCGTTTCGGTTTTATAAATACACCGTCCCGCCGATAAAAGCGGGCGACGATATACTTTCCTCCGTTTACGTCGTTGTGCCATGCGCCAGCATCCGCGAGGAAATAGCCCGGATAGAGCTTTTCATACTCGGCGTTGTTGGTCGTGTCCCGGGCGAGCTCCTCGGCGCGCTTGCCGGAGATACGCCCGTCCCGTGTTTTCGGCTCCGGGTCGATAAGGTTTTTCGAGGCGTTCCATGCTCGAGCATAGAGCGGGCTCTTGACGATGTAGTGACCGAGCCCGGCAAGGCCGCTCTCCGTGAACTGCAAACGGCGGGAGTTCGCGTACCCGAGCCCCCATAGCTTTTCGAGCTCGTCTCTATCCATTCCGCCGGATAGCGTGACGTGATGATGATAGCGCCCATTCTTGGAGCCCTTTTCCGTAACGGCTATGTACTTGAGCGGCGGGAG
>DBGBVX010000067.1:0-1553 GCA_048370055.1 Candidatus Gallimonas sp.
CCGGAACAATGTTCCTTGAACGTTGATCCGGACACGGGCGAGGTTGTCGAGGAAAGCGAGGTGGCGGACGAATGAACGCGGCGCTTCTATCCTCTAAAAATATGTGCTGGTGTACGCCGCAAGACTTCTTCGACAAGCTGAACGCCGAATTCGGCTTCGTGCTTGATCCGGCGGCGACCGACAAGACGGCGAAATGCTCTTTGTATTACACGCCGGAAACGGACGGGCTTTCACAAAGCTGGGATCGCGGCGGCGCGGTATTCTGCAATCCGCCTTACGGACGCGAGATCGGCAAGTGGGTTCAAAAGGCTTTCGAGGAAGCGCGGGGGGGGTATCCGATTGTTTTACTTATCCCAGCGCGGACAGACACGGCATATTTTCACGATTACATTTACGGGAAAGCGGAAATCCGCTTTGTGCGCGGGCGGCTACGGTTCACGGACGACGACGGAAACGCCGCCGATCCCGCGCCCTTCCCGTCAATGGTAGTTATCTATAACGGGGAGCGGGTGAAGAATGAATAACCGACAGGAAAAGCCGCCCTTGAAGTGCTTGCTGGGCATTGATCCGGAGAAGGCGCAGAAATGCAAGCCTTCGGAATGCGCTTCTTGCGGCTGGGAAGCGACAGAAGCCGCACGGCGGCGGGAATACGTGAAGGAACACGGCTTGACGCTATGCGCTGATGGCTTCCGGCGGCTGATTATCAAGAAGGAGAACAACATGGCGACACCATACAAGGAATGCCCGCTTTGCGGCGCACATCTTGACAGCGGCGAAAAATGCGATTGCCGAACGGCAGAAGCCGACGACAACGCCGAAAAAGAATTGAAGGAGAGGGCAAAAGACAATGACAGGAATTAACGAGGTTGCGAAGGAAATTCACGAAAACGCCGTCGCGCACGGCTGGTGGGACGAAGAACGCGGTTTTCCGGAGGTTTTAGCGCTCATTCATTCGGAGGTATCCGAAGCGCTGGAGGAATACCGCGACGGGAAGCCGCTTCTTTATTTCCCTTGCAACGCTGGCGGGGTTTGTTGCGAAGAGGACGGAAGCGCGCATTGCGGAAGCCGCCCTTACGATCCGGAAAATCCGAACGCCCGTTGTTCCGCGCAGAGCAAGAAGCCCGAAGGGATCGCGGCAGAGCTTGCGGACGTGATTATTCGCGTTCTTGATTATTGCGGATACGCAGGGATCGACATTGACGCGGCGATCTCACAGAAGCACGAATACAACAAAAGCCGCCCGTATCGGCACGGCGGCAAGAAGTGTTAAACGAAAGGAGCTATTCAATATGAAAGAGAACAAACACGGCTTCGAGCCGAAACAGGAATTCACAATGGGCGGGATCGCTTGGACGGTCATTCAGACGGGCGCGGATTGGGTGAAGTGCATTACTTCCGATTGCGTCGAGGAACGCGCCTTCGATGAAGGGAACAAGAACGACTTTGCCGCTTCTTCCCTTCGCGCCTATCTGAACGGCGAATTCTTGCGCCGTCTGATTAAGGCGGGCGCGCCGGAAGAAATGTTCGAGTATTTCAACATCGACTTGACCGCC
>DBGBVX010000068.1:0-18806 GCA_048370055.1 Candidatus Gallimonas sp.
CAAGGGTGAGTCCTGCAACACTAAAAAAGAATCTGGCGCTTTTAAACGCCAGACCCAAGAAGGTTTTACATTACCATACACCACAAGATTTGTTTGATCAAAATCTTTCTAACTGTTGCACTTAAGTTGACAATTCACCCATGCAAAAAAATCGCGCCCGTCCGCGGCGCGGCAGCCGTGCGCGGGCGCAGTCTGTAAACCGCCTGCAAAAAGGAGCCCGCCTCATCGGCAAGCTCCTTTCTCTTCCTCCCCCCATAGTTTTGGCGAAAATCGCCATGCGGAAAGATCCGCAAACCACTATGGTAAAACTATTTTATAACAGAGTTTTGAATTTGTCAAGAGCGAATGAAAAACTTTTTCAGATATTTTTCTCTTTTTTCAGCCGCGCGACGGCAGCCGCACGGGCGATCGCGGCGGCAGTCTCTTCGAGCATCTCCGCCGAGTGCGCCGCCGAGAGGAACATCGCCTCGAACTGCGAAGGCGCGACGTAAATGCCGCTCCCGAGCATCGCGCCGAAGTACGCCGCAAACGCGGAAGTATCGCACAACGACGCCTCGGCATAGTTTTCGGGCGCGCGCGCCGCAAAGAAGGGCGTGAGGATAGAGCCCACTCTGCCCACGGGGATCCCCGCCTCCCCGAACGCCGCCTGCAAGCGGGCGCCGGCGGCGTCGAGCGCGGGATAGAGCGACGCGCGCCGTTCGCGCAGGAGCCCGAGCGTTTTCAGCCCCGCCGCCGTCGCGACGGGATTGCCCGACAAAGTTCCCGCCTGATACACCCCGCCGAGCGGGGCGACGAGCTCCATCACCTCCTTCCTTCCGCCGTACGCTGCGAGCGGCATGCCGCCGCCCACGATCTTGCCGAAACACCCGAGATCGGGCGTGACGCCGTACAGCTCCGCCGCGCCGCCGTACGCGACGCGAAAGCCCGTGATCACCTCGTCGAAGATGAGCAGCGCGCCGTATTTGTCGCACAGGGCGCGCAGCGCCTGTAAAAAGCCCGCTTTGGGCGGCACCACGCCCATGTTCGCCGCAACGGGCTCGACGATCACGCACGCGACCGCGCCCATGTTCGCCTCGAAGAGCGCGCGCACGCTCTCCGCGTCGTTGTATTCCGCCACGAGCGTTTCGCCCGCATAGGCGGCGGGCACGCCGAGGCTGTCGGGCACGGCGCCCGTCATACACCCCGAGCCCGCCTTTACGAGCAAGCCGTCGGAATGTCCGTGGTAGCACCCCGCAAACTTGATGAGTTTATCGCGCCCCGTATAGCCGCGCGCAAGGCGGACGGCGGACATCGTCGCCTCCGTACCGGAACTGACAAGCCGCACGCGCTCCATATAGGGCGCCGCGGCGGCGATCTCCTCGGCAAGCTCCGTCTCGCGCACGGTGGGCGCGCCGAACGTGAGCCCCTTCCGCACGGCTTGCTCCACCGCCGAAACGACCTCCGCCCGCGCATGCCCGAGGATGAGCGGACCCCAACTCATCACATAGTCGATGTAGCGTTTTCCCGAAATATCGTAAAGATAGGCGCCCTCGCCGCGCTCGATGAAGAGCGGCTCGCGCCCGACCGCGCGAAAAGCGCGCACGGGAGAGTTGACCCCGCCGGGGAGAATGCGCTGCGCGCGTTCAAATTCGTTCATCTTCCCTCTCCCACTTTGCAAAATCGAGCGCGTGATAGGTGATGACGAGATCCGCCCCCGCGCGGAAAAATGCGGTGAGGATCTCCGTGACGACGCGCCGCTCATCCAAAAAGCCCGCCTGTGCCGCCGCCTTGACCATGGCGTATTCGCCGCTCACGTTATAGACGGCGAGCGGAAGGCGGGTGTTTTCCCGCGCCGCGCGCACGATATCGAGAAAGGCGAGCGCAGGCTTGACCATGAGCACGTCGGCGCCCTCTTCCTCGTCGGCGGAGAGCTCGCGCAGCGCCTCGCGCCCGTTGCGGACGTCCATCTGATAGCTCTTTCTGTCACCCGACTGCGGCGCGGAACCGGCGGCGTCGCGGAAGGGTCCGTAGAAGGCGGAGGCAAACTTGGCGCTGTACCCCATGACGGGCACATGGGGAAATCCCGCCCCGTCCAGACCCGCGCGGATGGCGGCGACCACGCCGTCCATCATGGAGGACGGCGCCACCATGTCCGCACCCGCCTCCGCATAGGCGAGCGCCGCTTTCACATGCAGGGGCAGAGAGGCGTCGTTTGCCACGTCGCCCTCCGAGAGCACGCCGCAGTGCCCGTGCGAGGTATATTCGCAGAGGCACACGTCCGCAATAATGAGGAGCTCTTTCCCCTTCCGCGCGCAATGGTCTTTCAAAAAGCGGATCGCCCGCGGCACCACGCCGTCCGCCGCATAGGCGCCGCTGCCGAGCGCGTCCTTTTCTTCGGGGATCCCGAAGAGCATCGTGCCCGCAACGCCCGCCGAAAGCATTTCGTCCGCGACTTCGCCGAGGCGGTCCACCGAATAGCGGAACACGCCCGGCATGCTCGGGACCTCCTCTTTTTTGTTCTCCCCCCATACGACGAATACGGGGTAGATGAGTTTTTTTACCTGAACGCACGTCTCCGCGAACGCGTCGCGCAAAAGAGCGCTCCTTCTCAGTCTTCTCAGTCTCTGCATGATATCTCCGTACGGGCAACCGCCTCCGCCAACGCCGCGGCGGTACTCTCCGCCGCGACGATGGGCGCATAGCCCTGTTTTCTGACTTCCTTTGCCGTCTCTTCTCCGATGCAGACGGGGACGACTCCCGCAGGCAGCGCGGCATTTTCGAGCAGGGCGCGCGCCCCGCCCGCCGAGCCGAACGTGACGTACTTTACGCCGCCGAGCGCCCCGCACGCAAGGCGCAGTTTTTCTTCATCGACGCGCGTGCGGTAGAGCGCGACCTGCGTTCCCGCGCCGAGGAGCGCGTCGCTCCCCTCCTCCGCGCGCAGGAGCGCGACCTTTTCGCGCGCCGCGCCCCTCTCCTTCAATGCCGCCGCGAGCGCCGCGGAAGTGTACTGCGCGGGCACAAGATCGGCGATAAATCCGAAGGCGGCGAGCGCCTGCGCGGTATGCGTGCCGACGGCAGCGAACTTTTTATCCCCGAACAGGCGGAAATCTATCCCGCACGCCTTTGCACGCCCGAAGAAGAGCGCCACGCCGTTCGCCGAGGTAAAAACGAGCCAGCGATACCGCTCCATTTCGCCAAAAAAACCCTCGAACGCAAGCGGCTCCGCGGCGGCATACGCGCCCTTTACGGGTGAAAAACCGCGCGCCTCCAACTCCGCCGAAACGCGCGCGACATGATCCGCGGTGCCTGTGACGAGCACGGAAGGCGCGGAAAAACATTGCGCGAAATTTTCGCCGAGGAACTCTTCCGCGCACACCTTTCCCACGACGAGCGTGAGGGGCGCCGCAAGTCCGTCGGCAAGCGCGGGCGCCTCTTTGAGCGTACAGCGCACACATTTTGCCCCGACCATGCCCGCATTGGAAAGGAGCGCGGCGGGAGTATCTTCGGATATGCCCCCCGCAAAGAGCGTTTGACAGACGCGCGCGGCGTTCGCCTTCGCCATTAAAAACACGAGCGTTTCGTCCGCGGCGGGCGCGGGAACGGAGAACGCGCCGTCCGCCGTGTGCGCCGTATACACGCGGAACCCGCGCGAGGCGGCGCGGTGCGTGACGGGGATCCCCGCAAGTTCCGCCGCCGCCACCGCCGAGGTGACGCCCGGAACGACGCCGCAGGGGATCCCTTGCGCCGCAAGCGCGGCAAGCTCCTCGCCGCCCCTGCCGAACACAAAGGGATCGCCCCCTTTCAGCCGCACGGTGAGCGGGTATTTTTTGGCGCAGTCGCACAGGATCGCGTTGATCTCCTCCTGCGCCGCCGCATGCGCCCCCGCGCGCTTTCCGACGAAGATCCGCACGCAGTCCGCGCGCAGATGGCAAAATACGCTCTCGTCGAGGAGACTGTCGTACACCACGCAGTCGCACATCTGCAAAAGGCGCGCGCCGCGCACCGTGACGCAATCCGCGCCGCATCCCGCCCCCACGAGCACGACCCTGTTCATGCGAGCGCCTCCGAGAGCCGCGCGATCGTCTCTTCCCCTTCATAGGGGAGCGCGGCAATGCGCCCGTCGCGCTGCGCGTAGAGCGTTACGCCGTCGAAATAACAGCCGACGCCGCCCGTACACCCGCCGCCGAGCGCGCGCTGCGCGGCGCGTTCGATATGCGCCGCCCTGCCCGCCGCTGCATCGTGTATGATCTTTCCGGGCGCGCCCTCCACGGCGATGATGCCCTGACACGCCGCGGGCACGCACTGCGTGACGGGGATACGCCCGACGGAGAACCCCTCCGCGCGGATATGCAGGCGGTCGAGCCCCGCGGCGGCGAGCACGAGCGCGTCGAACTCGCCCGAGAGCATTTTCTGAATACGCGTATCCACGTTCCCCCGCACGGGGAGCACCTGCGCCGCAGGATACAGCCTGTGTACGGCGGCTGCGCGGCGGGGAGAGCCCGTTCCGACGCGCCTGACCTCCCGCCCTTCGGCGAGAATGAACGCGTCGCGCGCGTCCGCACGGGGCAGGCAGAAAAATCCGTCGCGGGCGGCGTCGGTGGGCAGATCTTTGGCGGAGTGCACGGCAAGATCGAGCTCGCCGCGCACGATCATCTGCGAAAAGACGTCGGTGAACGCGCCCCGCCCGATCTCGGCGAGGGATGCGGAAAGGTCGGCGTCTCCGCGCGTGCGCACGATCACGAGCTCCGTTTCGTACCCATATTCCCGCAGGCGTTCCGCCGCAAGCTCCGCCTGCGCGCGGGCGAGCGCGGAGCCCCGCGTGCCGATCCTGAGTTTCACTTAGCAGCCTCCTCGAGCATTCTTTGCACCTTTTTGACGTACTCCTCCGCGGGCATGGTACCCCGCAATTGCTCCGCGAGCGCGCAGATCTGTGCGAGATCCCGCGGCAGACAGTCCTCGAGATACTTTCTCAGCGCCGCGGCGAGCGCGGGCGACGCGCCGCCCGTGGAGATCCCCACCGTGATATCCCCGCGCGTGACGACGGCGGGGAAATAAAAATCGCATTCAGCGGGCGCGTCCACGCTGTTGACGGGGACTCCCGCGACGCGGCAGTCTTCGGCGACGCGGGCGTTCATTGCGGGGTCGTCCGTCGCCGCGACGACGAACACCGCGTCCCGCAGAAGTTCCCGCCCGTAGACGGCATGTTTTTCCTGCGCGAGCGCCGCGAGCGCGGGCAGCACGACGGGCGCGCACACGGCGAGCCGCGCGCCGAACGTTTGCAGCCGCTCCGCCTTGCGCAGAGCGACCTTTCCGCCGCCGACGAGCAGAACGCGCCTACCCTCGAGCGGCACCATCATCGGAAAACACCTCATCCTTCTTCCTCCCCTTTCTCCTTCAGCCCGCGCCGAAGCCGCGCGGCATGGAGGCGCGCCGCCTCCGCCGCAGCATATTTCGCAAGGCACTCCGCCACCACGGCCTCCGCCGCGCGGGCGGCCTCACGCTTTTTGGCGTTATTTTCCTCCGCTTCGGCGCGGAAGCCGTCGATATCCCTGAGCGTACACCCCGCGACCGCGGCGACCGCGGGCGCGATGTCGGGCGGCACGGCGAGGTCGAGAAAAAGGCGCTCTTTTGGAGTAACGAGCGCGCGCGCCGTCTCTTCGGCGGAAAACACGATATGCGGCGAAGCGGTACAGCTTACGACCGCATCGGCGCCGTCGAGCGCGGCATAGCGCGCGGAATAAGCGATCGTCTGCACGCCCTGCGGCGCCGCCCCGAAGGCATGCGTGCGCTCCGTAGCGACCACCGTATGCCCCGCCGCGAGGAGATTTTTCAGCACCGATCCCCCCACCATGCCCGAGCCTCCCACAAGGAGCACCCTGCCGTGTCCGCGTACGAACGCCGTAACGGCGTTTGCCGCGAGCGTAGCGACGGAGCAGGAAAACTCGCCGATCTTCGTTCGGGCGCGCACCTTCCTGCCGCAGGCGAGCGCCGCTTGAAAGAGCGCGTCCGTCCCCTTCGTCGCGCCCAAAGACTGCGCCTCGAGATAGGCGTTCCTCAGCTGGTGCAGGATCTCGTCCTCGCCGACGAGCATGGATCTCAGCCCCGCCGCAAGGGAGAACAGGCGGGAAACGGCGTTCCTGCCCGCGAAGCGCGAAAAGGGCGCGTCCGCCTGCGCCGCCGCGCACAGGAGCGCCTCCCCTTCCGCGAACGGGCGGAAAAAATACAGCTCGGTGCGGTTGCAGGTGACGAGCAGCACGCCGCCGCCCAACATTTTCAGGCGCGCATAAAGTTCCCGCCGCTTGTGCGGCGGGAAAGCAAACTTCTCGCGCACCGAGAGGGGCGCGTTCTCAAACTGCACCGAAATGCAACGCAGCATATTTACGAAATGAGCATGCGCTCCACGTTCTCGAATCCGAGGCGCGCGACGGTATCGGCAAAGCGTTCGCCGTCGACGCCCTGCGTGCGGAAGAGCTCGATCGCCCGTTCCGTGACCGCCATGACTTCCTCTTCGGTCAGAAAGATCTTACTGAGCGCGCGCCCCTGCGCGACCTTTTTGCCCCATCTGCCGCCGATGTAGATCTTATATCCGTTCACATAGTCGGTCACGGCGCCGAACGGGCACTGCGTGCGGCACCTGCCGCAATGGTTGCACGCGGCGGGATCGATGACGACCTTTCCCGCCTCGACGTGCGCGACCTTGATGGGGCACGCCGCCTCGACGCGGCACTTTTTGCAGCCGCGGCATTTATCGAGATAGACGGTCGGGATACGCTGCCCGATCACGCCAAGGTCGTTGAGATCGGGCTTGACGCAGTTGTTCGGGCATCCGCCAACGGCGATCTTGAATTTGTGCGGGAGCGCGACGCCGCGCATCTCCTCGTAAAAGCGCTTGTGCATCTTTTCGGAGAGATCGAAGGTATCGATGAGCCCGTACTGACACGTCGTGCCCTTGCAGGAGACGACGGGGCGCACCCGCTTGCCCGTGCCGCCCGTGCTCAAGCCGTGCGCGGCGAGAAAATCGACGAGCGGCTGAATGTTTTCGTACTTTACGCCTTGGATCTCCAAAGTGAGGCGGACGGTCATCGTCACCTCGCCGGAACCGAACTTCTCGCACGCCTCCGCGATGACGCGGTGCTGCGCCGCCGTGAGTTTGCCGTTGCGCGTGATCACACGCGCGTTGAATACGTCGGGATAGCGCTTATCCTGCAAAAAGCCCATCCCCTTGACCCGCCTGATCTCCTCGGGCGAAACCGTGTACTCCATAGATCTCCACTCTCCTCATATGTTGCGGCGATCCCCGCATTTTACCTTATTGTAACATAAAAAACGGGTGGTGTCAATGCCGCCCGCTCAAAACGCGTGTTTATGCGCAATTTTTTATAAAACTCAGTCCCGCATGGGGATTTACTTTGGCTTATGTTCCTTCTTCCACGCCTTGATCTCCTCGAGGCGCGCCTTGAAACGTCCCTCCTTTCCCTCCTGCGTGGGGCGGTAGTACTCCCTGCCGAGGAGCGAATCGGGCAAGCACTGCATCGCGGTGAGTTTTTCTGCCGTATTGTGCGCATACTCGTACCCCTTGCCGTAGTCGAGCTCCTTCATGAGTTTTGTGGGCGCGTTGCGGATGACGAGAGGCACGGGCTCGGAGAGCATGGTGAGCGCGTCGCGCTTGGCGGACTCGTACGCCATATAGAGCGCGTTGGACTTGGGCGCAAGCGACAGATACACGACTGCCTCCGTGAGGTGCACGGAACACTCGGGCATGCCGATGAGCCGGCACGCCTCGAACGCGGCGACGCACACCTGCAGCGCCTGCGGATCGGCAAGCCCCACGTCCTCGGAGGCGAACCGCGTAACGCGCCGCGCGATGTAGATGGGATCCTCCCCCGCCTCGAGCATGCGCGCCAGCCAATAGACCGCCGCGTCGGGATCGGAATTGCGCATGCTCTTGTGCAGTGCGGAGATGAGGTTATAGTGTTCCTCGCCGTTTTTATCGTACAACAGCGATTTTTTGGAGGTACAGCTCTCCACCGTCTCGCGCGTGACGGTGACCTTTCCGGTTTCGTCGACATCGCCGTTCAGAACCGCCATTTCCAACGTGGTGAGGGCGCTGCGGGCGTCGCCGTTGGCAAAATTGGCGATCGTTGCGACGGTATCTTCGGAGATCTCCACATTTTGCCCGCCGAAGCCGCGCGGATCGGTGAGCGCATGGCGCAGCAGGCGGACGATATCCTCCGTTTTGAGCGCCTGCAAAACGAACACTTTGCAGCGCGAAAGAAGCGCCCCGTTGACCTCGAAAGAGGGATTTTCCGTGGTCGCGCCGATGAGGATGATGCTCCCGCGCTCCACATAGGGCAGGAAGGCGTCCTGCTGCGCCTTGTTGAAGCGGTGGATCTCATCGACGAACACGATGGTCTTTTCCCCGAAGCGGCGGGCGTTTTCCGCCTGCTCCATGACGGTTTTGATCTCCTTGATGCCGCTCGTGACGGCGGAAAAATCGATAAAGCGCGCCTTCGTTCTGTTTGCGATGATGCGGGCGAGCGTCGTTTTGCCCACCCCGGGCGGTCCCCAAAAGATCATAGAGCCGACGGTATCGCTCTCGATGATCCGCCGCAACACCTTTTTTTCGCCCAAAAGATGCTCCTGCCCGACAAATTCCGTCAGATCGCGCGGGCGCAGCCGCGCCGCGAGCGGTTCGGACGCCTTTTCTTCAAACAGCGTGGGCTGATAGTTCATATGCCGCCCTCCTTTTTTCTCCATTTCAGTTTACCCCGTTTTGCCCGTCAAGTCAAGAATTTTCCGCACATTTGTTCATATTTCTTTTTCCGCCCTGCCGCGCCCTTCCCCTTTTTCGGGGAAACGGTAAGCCCGATCTTAAAAACTATCATTTCGAAATATATCGAAATAATATAATCGCTTTTTTTGCCGATTTCGGCGTTTTCGACCTATTTTTTCCGCGTTTTATGGCTATTTTTCTATTTATTTCGACTTTTTTCGAAATAATATTGCTCCTCGGAAACGGCGAAAAACGCAAAAGCGGGGCTTGAAAACGCCCGCAGAATGTGATATGATGGATACGGAGCCGCGGCAATATCATTTTTTGCAGGAAAGCGGCTTTTACAAAATTTTAACACTTTATTTGCATTTCGGAAACAGGCGCGCGCTATAATGGCGGCGTAAACGGAAAATTGCCGCACGGAGGGAGAACATGATAAAAATTCTTTTGGCAGAGGACGACAGAGACCTCAACGCGCTCATATGCGCCCGCCTTACGCAGGAGGGCTACGAGGCAGTCTCCTGCGCGGACGGGCAGGAGGCGTGGGAGACCTTGGAAAACTGCGCGGTCGACCTCGTGATCACCGATATCATGATGCCCCGCATGGACGGGTTCGCGCTTGCGGAGCGCATCCGCGAAACGGATAAAAAGCTCCCCATCCTCTTTCTGACCGCGTTGGACGACAAACCTTCCAAACAGCGCGGATTTGCATTGGGCATCGACGACTATGTGGCGAAGCCCTTCGATACCGACCTGCTGATGCTGCGCGTCGCCGCGCTCCTGCGGCGGGCGAACATCGAGCGCACCCGCGAACTTTCGGCGGGAAATCTGCGGATGAACAAGGAGGAGCACACCGCATACCTCGACGGCGAGGAACTGCCGCTCACGGTGCGCGAGTTCGATATCCTCTTCAAACTCCTCTCCTTCCCCAAGCGCACCTTCACGCGCAAACAGCTCATGGACGAGTTTTGGGACTATGATTCCTCGGCGACTTCGCGCACGGTCGACGTGTACATTGCGAAGCTGCGCGAAAAGACGAGCGCCTGCACGGGCTTCGAACTCGTCACGGTGCACGGGCTCGGCTACAAGGCGGTGCTCAAATGAAGCGGCGTACGCACCTCTCGTGGATGGGCGCGGCGCTCTTCTTTTTGACTGCTGCGGCGATCGTCACCGCCGCGGTGCTCATCTATTCCGCTCTGCCCGAACAGATGACGAACGGCGCAAAAGCGGGCATCATGCTCTCCGTCATATTCGTGTGCGCCCTTGCCTGCACGATCGCCGATCTCGTGCGCCGCAGGCTCACGGTGGACCGCCCCGTGCGCAAGATCCTCGCCGCAACGGAGGCGATCGCGGCGGGAGATTTTACGGTGCGGCTCAAGCCCGCGCATCCCTATTTCCGCCATGACGAATACGACGAGATCATGGAAAACCTCAACGAGATGGCGGCGGAGCTCGAACACACGGAGATGCTGCACGCCGATTTTATTTCCAACGTGTCGCACGAGCTCAAAACGCCCGTCGCCGTCATCCGCAACTATGCGCAGGCGCTCGAACGGGAGACGGACGGCGCGCTCCGGAAAAAATACGCTGCGGCGCTCATTGCCGCCGCCGACCGCCTGACCGCGCTCGTGCAGGGCGTGCTCAAACTCAACAAGTTAGAGAATCAGAAGCTCACGCCCGCCGGCACGACCTTCCGCCTCGACGAGATGCTCGCAGAGGCGGCGCTCGCCTTTGAGGACGCGATCGACGCAAAGGGACTCACGCTCGAATGCGACCTCGAAGAGGCGGAGATCACCTCCGTGCCCGACTATCTGGAACTCGTGTGGAACAACCTCCTTTCCAACGCCGTAAAGTTTACCGAGCGCGGCGGCACGATCTCCCTCTCGCTGAAGACGCAGGACGGAAACGCCGTCGTCCGCGTTGCGGATACGGGGCAGGGCATCTCGCCCGAAGTGGGCAGGCACATCTTCGAAAAATTTTATCAGGGCGACACCTCCCACGCGGGCGAGGGCAACGGTCTTGGGCTCGCGCTCGTCAAAAAAGTCATCGATATCCTCGGCGGAGAAATTTCCGTCGAGAGCGAAGTCGGCAAGGGCAGCGCGTTCACCGTCACCCTGCGCGGAGTGACCTGATATGCTGAAAAAATTGTGGGAATGGCTGAAAAATCCGCACGGCTTGCCGGTTTGCATCCTGTGGGCGGCGTCGCTTGCGGCAGCGGGGGGCGCGATATATCTGACGACGCGGGACTATGAGCCGCCCGCCGTATATTTCGTATATGCGTTCGCGGCGGTCGCCGCGCTCCTTCTTGGCTACTCCGTCTACGCCGCCGTAAAATATGCGCCGCACATCAAGCGCGATTTTCTCGCGTACGCGGAGCGCTTCCCCAAGGCGAACAGATTTTTCCGCGATTACGGGTTCCGCACCCTCGCGTTCGGCATCCTCGCCTTTATCATCAATTTCGGCTACGCAGCGTTTCAGATGGTGCTCGCCATCCTGCTCTCGTCGACGTGGTACGGCGTGCTCGCGGGATACTACTTCTGTCTGGGAACGCTGCGCTGCCTGCTGTTCGTGGGCTGGAATCGGGTGAAAAAACGTTCCGGCGGCGAGGCGTTCGCCCTTGCGGAGGGCAAGCTCAGGCTCTACCGCCTGTGCGGGATCGCGCTGCTCGTGCTCGAAGCCGCGCTCACGACCGCCGTCACGCAGATGGTGATCTCGAGGAGCAATCCCCAAAGCTCCGATATCATGGCGATCACCTCGGCGGCGTACACCTTTTACAGGGTCACGCTCGCCATCGTGAACGCGCGCAAGACCTACCGCCTGCACGACCCGCTCCTGCAATCCTTCCGCAACATCGGGCTCACGGACGCCGCCGTCGCCCTTTTGGCCTTGGAAACGACGATGATCGCGACCTTCGGCGGCGAAACGGACACCGCCCTTCTGATCGTGCGCGCCGTGACGGGCTTCGGCGTATGCGCGCTCACCATTGCAATGGGCGTGTTTATGATCGTCCGCGGCACACAGCGGCTGAAAAAACTGCGCTCCGAAGTGATCCCCTCGGACATGGCTGCCACAGACGACGTGATCAAAGAACTGATCCCGCTTGCCGCAGACCGCGGCGAAACGCAGGAAAAAGAGGAAACTGACGATGAAAAACGATAAATTCACCTATACCTATTCCGCGCCCACACGGGAGGAGCGCAGGGAGATCGAAGATATCCGCCGCGCATACATGCCCGAGGAGGACCGCGGCGAGGAGCCCCTCGCCCGCCTCCGCGCGCTCAACGAGCGCGCCAAACGCCCCGCCGTGATCGCGGGGCTCACCCTCGGCGTTGCCGGCGTACTCATTTTCGGGCTTGGCATGAGCATGTCGCTCGTATGGGAGATGTTGGCGGGCGGCATCGCCGTCGCCGCCGTCGGGATCGCGGCGGCAGCCGCGGCGCGCCCCGTATACAGCGCGCTCCTCAGGCGCGGCAAGGCAAAGTACGGCGCAGAGATCTTACGCCTCACGGACGAGCTCTTGGGCGACGAAAAAACGGACGGCTGACCGTCCGTTTTTTATTTTCCTGCCGCGTTTGCTGTCATGCGAGAGCAAACCCGACGTTCACATTCCCGTTGTTGCAGTCCACCGAGAGCGACTTGCCGCCGCCCTCTTTTTGTTCGGGGAGGTTGGTATCCCCTTTTTTGACGGTACACACGATGGAATAATCGTCCCATCCGCCCAAGAGCGTGCCCCTGATATTCCCGTTCTTGGCGGAAAGCGCGACCGAACTGCCCGCCGAAATTTTATCAAAGGACAGATCGCCGCCGTTGACCGCCATGGAAACGCTGTCCGCCGCGATCGTCCCCGTTGCGGAAATCGCCTCGTTGGTCGTGCTTACCGTGAAGGCGGTCAGCGTATGCGGGAGATAAATACAGATCGTGCGATACTCCGCCGGAGCCTGCGCGCCGATATAGTCCGTCCACGACAGATCGAGATCGAGGCTCACCGAGAGCGCGCCCGCTTCCGAAAGCGAAATGTTGTACGACTGCTTTTCGCTCTCGTAATATTCGATGCGGAGCGTTCCGTCCGCCGAAGGCGCGATTTCGACCGCCCTGTCCGATACGTCGACGGAGACGGAGACGACCTCGCCCTCCGCCGCATACGTCCGCGCCGTAAAATTTTCGTTGTTCGAGCAGCCGCTCAGCAGCCCCGTGAGCCCGAAACTCGCCGCCGCCAACAAAACTGCAACTTTTTTCATACATTCCTCCTGTACGCTTGACAATGCGTTCTTTGTCTGATATCATCATCATAAACCTTTGTGTAACACAAATGTCAAGGATTTTTCGCGGAAATGGAAAAATTTTTTTCGATCGGAGAAGCGGCGGAAATGGTGGGCATGACGGCGGAAACGCTGCGCCACTACGACCGCATCGGGCTCATCCGCCCGTACAAGACGGACGAATGGACGAAATACCGCTACTATACGGAACGGGAGATCGTGCTCCTTGAGACCGTGCGCGCCCTGCGGTGCATGGAACTGCCGCTCAACGAGATCAGGCAGCTCCTGCAATGCGACGACGTGGCGAAGATCGCGGCTTTCCTGCAAAACGCGGAGGCGCACGCCGATGAAAAGATCGCACAGCTCAGGGATGCAAAGGAGCGCATCGGGCGCGCGAAGCGCTTTTACGAGGGAAAAGCCGCCGAACAGCCCAAGCGCGGCGGCGTATACGCATGCCGCTATCCCGCGCGGGTCATACTGCTCTCGCATACCCTGCGGACGCCGACGGTGGAAAATCTGCACGACTACCACCGCCATTTCTACGCGCAGGTCGGGCAGGCGCGGCGCGGGGAATTTGCCTTTGCGGACACGGCGGGCATATACGAAGCGGAAGGCGACCCGCCCCGCATGTTCGCCGTATGCGAACGCTTTGCCGAGACGGACGGCTTGCGCACCCTGCCCGCGGGAGAATACCTGTGCGCGGAGTGCGCGGAGGAGGATCTCCCTGCCGCCCTCCGTACGCTGAAAGAGCAGGCGCGGGCGCAGTACGGCGCTGCGCCCGCGTTCACGCTGCGCTTTATCGTGCTTTCGGGCATCCTGCGGTGGAAATACCGCATAGAACTGCCGCTCGGCACAGACTGAAATCCCGTTTACATTTCTTTTACAAAACATTTACGTTCCGCTGACATTTCATTTGCGTTTCGGAAATATCTCCCCTGTATACTCAAGGTACAAAAACCAAAGGAGATACAAAAATATGGAAAACGAAATGCAATACGCGGAAAAGCTCCGCAAAGAGTACGCGGCAAAGACCGCAGAGGAAAACAAGCTCGACACGCTCCATAAGTTGGACGCCGCCGCCCGCCGCCCCGCGGAGATCTTCGCCTACACCTTCGGGATCATCGGCGCGCTCGTGCTCGGCGTCGGCATGTGCCTTGCGATGGAGATCATCGGCAATTTAATGCCGCTTGGCGTCGTCATCGGCGTCGTGGGCATCGCGATGGTCGCGCTCAACTACCCGATCTACAAGGCGATCATGCGTTCGCGCAAGAAAAAATACGCGCAGCGCATCCTCGCGCTCAGCGACGAACTGCTGCAAAACGAACAAAATTAAAAAAGAGCTCCCCGCGGGGAGCTCTTTTTTACGCGGCGCGTTAAGTCCTTTCGGGAACAAACCCGTGCGCGGCGAGGAAATCGAGCGAGAGCGTCACCCAACGGGCGGCGCGCCTGTAAACGCGCTGCCCCGTATAACCGGCGTTGGATTCGAGATCGGCGACCGACATGCCGTGCCACCCCTCTTCGAAGATATGCAGTTCGGCGGAAACGTGCGCGCGGCGGAGCGCCGCATACAGGAGAATGGAATTTTCGGGCGGCACGCAGTCGTCTTTGTCCGTCGTCCACAAAAAGACGGGCGGCGCGTCGGCGGGAACGTGCTTTTCCAAGGAATATGCGGGGAATTTTGCGGCGTCGCCCCCGCAGAAATTATGGAAGGAATACCTGTGCCAATAGCGCTCGTCCGCCGTGACGACGGGATAGCAAAGGAGCAGGGCGTCGGGCCTGACGGCTTCGCATTCCTCCTGAAAGCGCGCCCTGATCGCCTCGTCACGCCACAGGAAGGAAATGCACCCCGCAAGGTGTCCGCCCGCCGAAAAGCCCACGGCGGCGATCTTGCCCGTCAGATCGAGCGCGTCGCGCTCGCGGCGCAGGTACAGCATCGCCATCGCCGCCTCCGTGATCTGCACGGGATAGCTGTGCGGCGCGATGTCGTAATCGAGCACGAAGCAGTCGAACCCCTCCGCAAAATATTTGAGCGCGACGGGCTCTGCCTCCTTCTCGGAAACAATGCCGTAGCCGCCGCCGGGGATGATGAGCATGGCGGGGCGCAGACGCTTTTCGCCGAGCTCCCGCACCTGCGTATGGCGGTAACAGGCGAGCGTGCCGCGCTCCGCGCCCTCCCGCGCCATCCGGAAATAGTCGAATAGATCGATGCGTTCGATGATCATACTTGCCTCCTGCCCGATATTATACGCAAAAGCGCCGCCAAATGCAAGTATATCGCCCTTTTGCGCAAAAAACACAATTATTTTTCCGATGGGTCTTGATTTTTTCGAAAAATCCTGTATAATAAAAACAGCGGCTGTGAAAATAGCACAATTTTGCGACTGCCGCAAGTTTGAATAAGGGGACAACAGCTTTATGAGTATCTCTGCAAAGGATATCCGCAACATCGCCATCGTCGGACACAGCGGCGAAGGCAAGACCACCCTCTTCGAGGCGATGCTCTTCAACGGCGGCGCCATCGAGCGCATGGGCAAGATCGAAAACGGCACCACCGTTTCCGACTTCGACGAACAGGAGATCGCGAGAAAGATGTCTATTTCGCTCGCGGCGAGCTCCGTCGAGTGGAAGGGCGTGAAGATCAACCTTTTGGACGTGCCCGGGTTCTACGACTTCGAGGGCGAGTTTGCCGAGGCGCTGCGCGCAGCGGGCGCCGTCGTCGTGGTGACGGGCGCCAACGGCACGGTGACGGTGGGCGCCGAGAAGGCGATCGACATCTGCCTGCGCGCCAAAAAACCGCTCATCATCTTCATCAACGGCATGGATAAAGAGAACGCCGACTATTCGGCGACCATCGCGGCGTTCAAGGAAAAATATAAAAACAAGCTCGCCCCCATTCAGATCCCCATCATGGACGGCAACAAGATGACGGGCAACGCCAACGCGCTCACGGGCAAGGCGTACCACTTCACGAACACGGGTCCCGAAGAGATCGCCGTGCCCGAGGAGTACCGCCGCGACTACGAGGCGATGAGCCTTTCGCTCATGGAGACCGCCGCCGAAAACGACGACGTACTGCTTGAAAAGTACTTCGATCAGGGCTACCTCTCGCGCGAGGACATGATCCACGGCATCCGCAAGGGCATCTTCAACATCAACGTCATCCCCGTCATGGCGGGAAGCGCGCTGCAAAACAAGGGCGTCATCAACCTGATGAACGAGATCGTCAAATACCTGCCCGAGGCGGCGGAACGCGCCGAACAACCCGCGCTCGACCTTACGAAAAACGCCGTCGTGGGCGTCTCCTGCGAGGAGGAAGGTCCCTTCGCGGCGCAGGTATTCAAGACGGCGGTCGATCCCTTCGTAGGTAAGATGAACTACCTGCGCATCTGCCGCGGCACGCTCAAAGCGGGCATGACGGTGCTCAACACAAACACGAACACACAGGAGCGCATTGCAGCCGTGTACCTCATCAAGGGCAAGAAGCTCGAACAGGTGCCTCAGCTCGACGCAGGCGACATCGGCGCGGTGAGCAAGCTCTCGAACACGGGCACGGGCGACACGCTGTGCGACGAGAGCGCACCCTTAAAATTCGACCCCATCCCCTTCCACAAGCCCGTCCTTTATATGGCGGTCTACGCCTCGGTGCGCGGCACGGAGGATAAGGTGTTCGGCGGGCTCAACCGCCTGATGGAAGAGGACAAGAGCTTTACCGTAACGAAGAACCACGACACGGGCGAGACGCTCGTCGGCGGGCAGGGCGAAGTGCACCTCGACGTCATCAAGAAAAAACTCAAATCCAAATTCGGCGCCGACGCGGACTTCCGCACACCGCAGGTCGCCTATAAGGAGACCATCCGCAAGACGGCGCTCGCCGAAGGAAAGTACAAAAAACAGACGGGCGGGCACGGGCAGTACGGCCACTGCAAGATCCGCTTCGAGCCGTGCGAAAAGGACTTCGAATTTGCCGAAGAGGTCGTGGGCGGCACGGTGCCCAAACAGTATATTCCCGCCGTCGAGAAAGGGCTCATCGAGTGCCTGCCCCACGGCGTGCTTGCGGGATACCCCGTTATCCGCGTGAAAGCGGTGCTCTACGACGGAAGTTACCACGACGTGGACTCCTCCGAAGCGGCGTTCAAGGCGGCGGCGGAGATCGCCTTCAAAGAGGGCATGAAGAACGCCGATCCCGTGCTTTTGGAGCCCCTCTCCCACCTCAAGATCGCCGTACCCGAACAGTATGTGGGCGACGTCATGGGCGATCTGAACAAGCGCCGCGGGCGCATCATCGGCATGGACGCGCAGGAGGACGGCACGCAGGTCATCACCGCCGAGGCGCCGCAGGGCGAGCTCCTCACCTATGCGACGGCGCTCCGCTCCATGACGCAGGGCAGAGGCAAGTTCACCGAGACGTTCGCGCGCTACGAACAGGCGCCCGACGCAGTGCTGCAATCGCTGAACAAATAAATATCCGCCGCCCCGAAGGCATCTTCGGGGCGGCGTTTTCAATCGTTACTTCATCGTTACTTCTTCGTCCTGCGCGCGTACGAAACCCATCCGACGAGCCCGACGGCGAACAAAAAAACCGCCGCCGCGACGAACACGCAGCCCGCGATCATTCCCGCGATCAGCGCGGAATCGTGATAGTACGCAGGCGTTGCATAGAGTTGAAAGAAAACAAAACAGCACACGCCGAGCATGAGCACAAGCAGCCCGAGCACGGACGTGAACCGCAGGCGGCGCAATGCGTTTTTTCCGGACTCGTCCGCCGTCCCGTACAGTTTCTGCGTGGTGAATATGCCGACGGCACAGCTCCCCGCGGCCGCCAACGCCATCAGAAGCAGGCATACCGAACCTCGCACGATGACCGCTCTGCGCGCGAGCCCCTCCGTGAGGCACGCGGTGAGGAGATAGGCAAGCGCGAACAGGACGAGGCACGCCGCAATCATTACGAGCGCCGCGCGCGTCCTGCGCCACTGCACCATGTCGGGCATATCCCCCGCCGCCGCGGACATGGGCGCGGGATTTTCGGCGGCAGCATGCTTTTCTGCGGACATGGGCGAAGGCTGCGCGCCGCTTTCAGACATGGCTGCGCCGTTTTGCGCGGCGGGCGCCCGCCTGCCGCGCAAAAGTTCATCGACCGTCACGCCGAAGATATTCGCGAGCGGCACGAGTTGCGCAGTTTCGGGGAACGCCTCGCCCGTTTCCCACTTGGAGATCGCCTTGTTCGTGACGTTCAGCATATCTGCAAGCTCCTGCTGCGTCATCCCCTTTCCCTTGCGGAGGGAATATAAAAAGTTACCGAATTCGTTCAAGATCTCACCTCTCTGTGTTCTGTGCGATTATTTTACAGCAGCGCGCGGCGCCCTGTCAAATACCGCAGGTAGAAGTTTATCGAATTACGGTAGAATTTGCTCTCTTTCGCCGCGACAGCGCCCTCTTGCGCACAAATTTTGTTTTCGTTCTGCACGATCAGGAGATTTTTCCGACCTTGCGCCGCGGGAACAATTTCCGCTTGACATTCGCCCCTCCGTTTGCTATAATTTTTTATGAAATTCATACCAAACGCGAGTATGGCGAAACCGGCAGACGCAAGGGACTTAAAATCGCTCGCGTTCCTGCATAAAGCGCAATCCCTTGCGCATAATCGTCACTTTATCGCCTAAATTTTGCATAAATTTGCAAAACGACTGAATATTGACAACTTAATTCTCGCATTTTTCTCGCATTTGACTGCATCGGAAACCATTTCCCGCATGAATTTTGCAAAAGAAAAATCTGCGATTTTGTTTCTTCCTATT
>DBGBVX010000069.1:0-9206 GCA_048370055.1 Candidatus Gallimonas sp.
CGTTTTGGCAAGTGATTTTTATTTTTTCTTTGCGTTTCTTCGCGGATTTCTCGCGGAAGCGGCGATCCCCGCGCCCAAAAGGCATGCGGCGCGCCCGACTTTTGCCGCGGGGCGTCACTCCCTGCGCAGTTTCATGCCGACGAGCGCCCCGAGCGCGCCAAGCGCGGCGCACGCGACGAGTTCGACGAGATAGAGCGCCGTGAGCGAGAACCCGCCGCCCACCGCCGCGAAGAGGAGCATGGTGACAAGCGAGCCCGCGAGCCCCGCGACGATCCCCTTGACGAGCGCCCGCCCGCGCCGCACGAAGATGAGCGGCATGAGAAAACTCCCGACGCATTTTACGACCCAACTCACCGCCGATATAACGCCCGCGGACGGCACATACGCCCGCACGAATACGGCGACGATCGCCATCATGACGAGGCAGAAGAGCGCGTAAAAGAGGGTGCTGAGCACCACTTCGATGACGGCGCGGCGAAGAGAATTATCCATATCTTCCTCCCGAAACGGGCGTATCCGCCCCTATCGCCCTATTCTATGCGCCGCGGGATACAAAAAGACCTCCGCCGCCGCGGAGGTCTTTTTTCTGTTATTCGGGTTTTTCTTCGTCCGAAGGCGCCTCTTCCTTCGCCTCGGAAGGCTCTTCAGACTTTCCGAGATCTTCCGGCGTTTCGATGTGCGCATCGCCGTGCTTTTCGGCTTCCTTCGCCTCTTTTTCCGCCTTGCGGCGCGCCTCCGCCTCTTCGCGTGCGATCTGCGTGGGGCCCTTCGCGTCCGTCTGTGCGATGAGTTCCTTATCCATCTTCACCCACGACTTGCCCGAAGTCTCGCTGCCCGTCTCGATGATGACGGTATTGTCGTCGCACACTTCCACGACGATGCCGCAGATGCCGCCCGCCGTTTTTACCTTGTGCCCGGGACGGATGGCGTCGAGCTGTTCAATGTATTCCTTCTGACGCTGTTTGTTCTTTCTGCCCGAGAAGAACATCCATGCGATGAACGCCACGATGATGACGCCGATGAGGACGTACATGACGATATTCGACGCGCTCCCGCCCCCCGTGGTGTCGCTGCTTTCACTCAATAACGAAAAGATCATATTTTCTCTCCTTTCCTGCAAACGATTTGCCCATTCATCATACATTTTTTTGTATGATTTGGCAAGCGATTTACGGATAAATTTTCCATTTCACACGCAAATTTCACGCGGACGGGCGCAAAAACGGCGAAAAATGTCGTACCCGCGCAAAGCAGGACGGGCGCTTTTTATGTCCCTTCGCCCTGCTTTGCATAAAATTCCCTGACGAACTCCTTCACATAGCCGCCGAGGATGCTCTCGCGGAGCCCGCGCATGAGGCGGTGCAGATAGGCGATGTTGTGGAGCGAAAGGAGCATGCCGCCCGCCATCTCGCCCACGTTGACGAGGTGGCGCAGATACGCCTTGGTGTAGTTTTTGCAGCAGTAGCAGTCGCACTCGGGATCGAGCGGCGTGAAGTCCTCCTTATACTTTCCGTTGCGGACGACGACCTTGCCGCGCGACGTGAGCGCCGTGCCGTTGCGGGCGACGCGGGTGGCAAGCACGCAGTCGAACATATCCACCCCGCGCAGCGTACCCTCCACGAGGCAGTCGGGCGAGCCCACGCCCATGAGGTAGCGGGGCACGTCCGTGGGAAGTTCGGGGCGGATCTTTTCGAGCATTTCGTACATGAGCGGCTTGGGCTCCCCCACCGAAAGGCCGCCGATGGCGATACCATGTCTGACATAGGGCAGGCAGCGGCGCACGCTCTCGATGCGCAGATCCTCGTAAAAGTTGCCCTGCACGATGGGAAAGAGCGCCTGCGCGGGATTGTCGTGCGCGGCGTAGCAGCGCTCCAACCAACGGCTCGTGCGCTCCATGGCGCGCTTTGCCTCCTCGTGCGTGTAGCCGCACTCCGAACACTGATCGAACGCCATGATGATATCCGAACCGAGGTTGTGCTGTATCTTCATGGCGAGCTCGGGCGTGAAGGTGTGGCGGCTGCCGTCCACATGCGAGGAAAAGGTCACGCCGTCGTCGTTGATCTTGTTGAGGGAAGAGAGCGAGAACACCTGAAAGCCGCCGCTGTCCGTGAGGATGGGTCTGTCCCAATTCATGAATTTGTGCAGCCCCCCCGCCCGCGCGATGAGCTCGTCGCCGGGACGCATGTATAAGTGATAGGTGTTGGAGAGGATGATCTGCGAGCCGATCTCCTTGAGGTCCTTCGGGAGCACGCCCTTGACCGTCGCCTGCGTGCCCACGGGCATATAGACGGGCGTAAGGATATCGCCGTGCGGCGTGTGGAATACGCCCGCGCGCGCCCCCGTCTCGGGATCGACCTTCTGAAGTTCAAAGGAAAAAAATTCGTTATTCATAAAACTAACCTCACAGGTGTTCACGAATTTCTTTTTGAACTGACAAAAAGAAATTCCGTGAGTTTGAAGAAAACCCACGGGCGCGCCTGCGGCTGACCGCGCGTTTTCTCTCTGCGGCGCATTCGCAACAGTATAGCGCGCCGCATTCACTCTTTCCTCAAAAGTTGCTTACGCAACAATTAGTGGCGCAAAAGGCATAACGCAGTGACGCCTTTTGCAACGGATTAGAAACGGGTATGCGTAAATACAAGCGCGCGAGGAAAACCTAAGGGAGTTTACTGTGACGTAAATGACCGAAGGTTGCTGCAGCGCAACAATGTATTGCGCCTTTTATGCTAATCGGAGAAGCAAGCAGGTCGAGGAGCGGGCGGAAGCTGCGAGGGAGCTTACTAATCGGTAAGTGACCAAGCGGAACCGTAACCGCGACAACGAGATGCGCCTTTATCCCTTGTGACATGCTCGTTTCTGAACCGAGCAAGACGAGGCGCGCGAGGAAAACCTAAGGGAGTTTACTGAGACGTAAATGACCGAAGGTTGCCGCAGCGCAACATGGTATTGCGGCACTTTATGCTGATCGGAGAAGCAAGCAGGTCGAGGAGCGGGCGGAAGCTGCGAGGGAGCTTACTAATCGGTAAGTGACCGAGCAGAACCGTAACCGCGACAACGAGATGCGCCGCTTATACGATCAGCATAGGCTCATTCTATAAACGAGCAAGGGCAGGAGAGTGCGCAAACGACGACGGGAGCGTACCAAACCGTACGTGACCGAGGAGTGCGTAAACTCGACGAACGATTGCGAAGTTCAGAGGATGAGACAAGCGTCGCCGAAGGAAAAGAACCGATACCTCTCCCCCACAGCCACATCGTAGATATGCAGCACCTCCTCGCGGGAACAGAGCGCCGAGACGAGCATCAGAAGGGTGCTCTCGGGGAGATGAAAGTTTGTGATGAGCGCGTCCACGCACTTGAAACGGTAGGGCGGATAGATGAAAATTTCGGTATTGCCCTTGCAGGGGCGGAGGAATCCGCGCTCGTCGGCGACCGTCTCCACCGTGCGCACGGAAGTCGTGCCCACGCAGATGATGCGCCGCCCCTCTTTTTTGGCGCGGTTGACGATGTCCGCCGCCTCCTCGCTCACCTCGTAGTACTCGGAGTGCATCTTATGGTCGAGCACGTTCTCCTCTTTGACGGGACGGAAAGTGCCAAGCCCCACATGCAGGAGCACTTCGGCGATCTCCACCCCCATCGCGCGGATGCGGTCAAGCAGCTCGGGGGTGAAATGCAGCCCCGCCGTGGGCGCCGCCGCCGAGCCGTTCTCGCGGGAATACACCGTCTGATAGCGGTCGGGGTCCCTGAGTTTTTCGTGGATATAGGGCGGGAGCGGCATGGTGCCCGCGCGGGAAAGCACGTCCTCGAACGCGCCCTTATAGAAAAAGCGCACGATGCGCTCGCCCGAATCGGTGATGCCCGTCACCTCGAGGGAAAGTTCGTCGTTGACGGTGAGTTTTGCGCCGATACGGCACTTCCGCCCCGGGCGCACCAAAACTTCCCAATCGTCGAGATCGATGCGCTTCAAGAGGAGCACCTCGACCGCGCCGCCGTGTTCGGTATGGGCGTACAGGCGGGCGGGCAGCACACGCGTGCGGTTGACGACGAGCACGTCGCCCGCCTTCAGATAGTCCGTGATGTCGCGGAAAATGCGGTGCTCGATCTCTTTCGTATCGCGGTGATAGACGAGAAGGCGCGAGGAATCGCGCGGCTCCGCAGGCGTCTGCGCGATGAGCTCCTCGGGAAGATCGTACCAAAAATCACTCTTTTTCAAAACGTTCATAGCAATTATTTTTATCCGTTAACCGATATATCCGACGGGCTTTGCAGTGAGCTGTACCCACGCGGGTCTGAATCCGCACGCGAGCGCCGTCTTTTTTGACGCAATATTCGACCATGCGGCACAATAAAAGGGAACTTTGCCGCGGGAAAGGGTTTCCGCCGCCAAACGGGAAACGAGCGCGGCGGCGATCCCCTTTTTCCGATAGGCGGGCAAGACATCGATGCCGATCTGCCACATTTGTTCGCAGTCGGCGGAACAGCCCGCCAACCCGACAAGCATATCGCCGTCGTATGCCCCGACGCACAGCACGTCGTTTTCCTCCCGCGCTTTACAGAGCGCGTTGTTCCATTGCGGCAGATATAATCCCGAAAACGCTTCCCGCACGAGAACATGCGTCGGATACGCGCACGCGATCTCACGCATCGCGCCGAGGTCGGGGAGAAAATATTCCGCCTGAAAACACGTTCTCAATCCGAAGGGTGCGAGCATAGCGTCCAACTCGTGCAGGGCGGGCGTCTCGAAACACGCTTCCGTGCGACGCCCGCGAAGATATGCCTCCGCAACGGAAATCAGCGCCTCATCTGCGGAGGCGACGACGTTGTTTCCGTAGGAGGTGAGATCGAGCGCGAACGGCAACGAGAGATATTTCCGCGCACCCATGTCCGCACGGGAGCGCACGATCACGTGCTCTCCTTTGAAAAAATCTTCGGGTTTGCACGCGCTGTCGGTCGCAGACTGCCCGACGGCAATACGAAAGATCTCCCCGTTCGTCATCTCATTCCTCGTCGAAAACCGAGAGCTGCGCCCTGTTGCCGGCGGGCATCTTTACGCCCATGTGTTCGTACCCCCCTTTCAGGCACACTCTGCCGCGCGGCGTGCGCGCGATAAAGCCGAGCTGCATGAGATAGGGTTCGTAGACGTCCTCGATGGTGTTCACGTCCTCGTTGATGGTCGCGGCGATGGTATCCAATCCGGCGGGGCCGCCGTTGAATTTGTAGATGAGCGCCCGCAGGAGATTGCGGTCGGTCTCGTCCAACCCGAGTTCGTCGATCTCCATTTTCGCAAGGGCGCGGCGGGCGTCCTCCTTCGTGACGGCATGGCTGCCCGCGACGGCGGCGAAATCGCGCACGCGCTTGAGAAGGCGGTTGGCGATACGCGGCGTACCGCGGGAGCGGCGGGCGATCTCGTAGGCGCCGTCCTCCTCGATGGCGATGCCGAGCGTGCGCGCAGAGCGCGCAACGATGCGTTTGAGCTCCTCGGGCGTGTACATATCGAGGCGGCACATGATGCCGAAGCGATCCCTGAGCGGCGAGGAGAGCATGCCCGCGCGCGTCGTGGCGCCGATGAGCGTGAACTGTTTGAGCGAAAAACGGATGTTGCGCGCCGAGGGTCCCTTCCCCACGATGATATCGAGCGCGTAATCCTCCATCGCCGAATACAAGATCTCCTCCACGGCGTGGTTGAGGCGGTGGATCTCGTCGATGAATAAAACGTCGCCCTCGTTGAGGTTGGTCAGAATCGCCGCGAGATCGCCCGAGCGCTCGATGGCGGGGCCGCTCGTGAGCTTGATCTGCGTGCCCATCGTGTTTGCAATGATATGGGCGAGCGTCGTTTTGCCAAGCCCGGGCGGGCCGTACAAAAGCACATGGTCGAGCGCCTCTCCGCGCGCCTTGGCTGCCGCCATGTAGACGGAGAGGTTCTCCTTGACCTTATCCTGCCCGACGTACTCCTCGAGCGTTTTGGGGCGCAGAACGTTCTCCTCTGCGTCGTACTCCCCTTTGCTGCTCGAAAGCAATCTCTCTTCTCCGAATTCGTCCATATCACATTCCTCTCAGCGCAAGCCCGATGATCTCTTCGATCGTCTTGGCGCCCGCAGATTTCGCCCGCTCGACGGCGCGCGCGCTCTCCTGTTTGGTAAAGCCGAGGTTCATGAGCGCGGCGACCGCGTCGTCGTCCTCCTGCGACTTCGGCGCGCTGACCGCGGGCATGCCCCCCTCGGCGGTGCCGATGATCTCGTCGGCAGAGATCTTGCCGTGCAGTTCCAAAACAATGCGTTCCGCCGTCTTTTTGCCAAGTCCCTTGACGGCGGTGAGCCGTTTGACGTCCGCCGTGTAGATCGCCTCTGTAAGATCGGCGGGGCGCATGGAAGAGAGCGCAGCGATGGCGAGCTTTGCGCCCACCCCCTGCACGGAAGTGAGGCGCAGGAAGAGCTCCTTCTCTTTGAGGTCCGCAAAACCGAAGAGCGCGATGCCGCCCTGTTCGCTGACCTGAAGATAGGTATAGACCTCCCCCTCTTCGCCCGCGCGCACGCCCGAAAGTTTGGAGAACGCCGCGCCCGAACAGGTGACTTCGTATCCGACGCCGTTCACATCGAGCAACACGCTTTCAGGCAGAAGGGAAAGCACCCTGCCCCGCAGATATCCGATCATAAAAAACCTCCATAATATTCACGAAAATGTTCACGAATTTTCTCACGCAAAGGCGTGACAAAATTCCGTGATCTGAGCAGGAAGTTGCTGACACGGCACTTTGTGCCTGACAGCACCTCCCGCTCTGCGGGCGAACCCTTAGGGGCTTACAATTATCGTTCGCCCGCATTCACACCTACCTGAAAGCCGCGTGAGCGGCAAATTGTGGCATACTGCGCAGGGAAACCCTGCTTGTATCTGTGATTGATAGCTTTTTTGGCTGACAACACAGTTCATAAATTTGTTGCAAAAGGCGTCACTGCGTTATGCCTTTTGCGCCCCTGTTTGCCGCTTACGCGGCTTGCGCGGAAAAGTGAGATAGCGCGCGCTATACTGTTGCCATCTGCGCGCTATCGAGGAAAACCGAATGCAGAGCCGAAGGCGAACATTAGGTTTTCCTTAAAAATCACGAAGATTTTTCCCGTCAGTTCGGGAAAAATCTTGTGAACTTATTTCACTCCAAACAATACCCCGAAGCGGCTCGTGAAGGCATGGCAGAGCGCCACGCCGAGCGCGTCCGCCGCGTCGTCGGGACGGGGCGGTTTGGGAAGGCGCAGGTGCGCCGCCACGACGCGCTGCATTTGCCCCTTATCGGCGCCGCCGTACCCCGTGAGCGCCTGCTTGATCTGATTGGGCGTGTATTCGAAAATGCGCCCGCACCGCTTGTTGCAGGTGAGCAGCATCACCCCGCGCGCCTGCGCGACGGCGATGCCCGTCGTCACGTTCTTGGAGAAGAAAAGTTCCTCCATGGCGGCTTCTTCGGGGTGAAATTTATCGAAGAGCGCGTTCACGCCCTCCTCGAGGATGCACAGCCGCACGGCAAGATTTTCGCCCGGCGGCGTTTTGACGACCCCGTAGTCCACGGCGGAACAGTTTCCGCGGGCGTCCTTTTCGATGACGCCGTAGCCCATCGTCCCGATGCCGGGGTCGAGTCCGAGAATGATCATACGCATATTTTACCGCAAACGGCGGCGCTCTGTCAATAAAAAACGCCCCGCCGCCCGCGCGCCGCGAAAAAACGGTTGCGTCACGCGGCGAAATATTGTATAATAACGGAAAAAAAGAACGCATCGTCCCGCCGACGGCGGGGCGCAAGGAGTGCAACCATGAAGCTTTGGGAAGGCAGGTTCGACGCGCCCACCGCGGGCGACGCCGACGCATTCAACGAATCGCTGTCGTTCGACAAAAAGCTGTGGCGCGCGGACATCACCGCGTCCGTCGCCCATGTGACCATGCTCGGCAGGTGCGGCATCATCGGCGAGGACGAGGCGAACACCATCGCCGAAGGGCTGAAGTCCATCTATACGGACATCGAGAGCGGCGCGCTCGCCGTGCAGGGCGCGGAGGATATCCACTCCTTTGTGGAGAACGAACTCGTCGCACGCGTGGGGCAGGTGGGGAAAAAGCTGCACACCGCCCGCTCGCGCAACGATCAGGTGGCGACGGACATGCGCCTGTATGTGCGCGCCTCCACGGATAAGGCAATCGAGCTTTTGAAGGGGCTCATTTCCGCCCTTCTTGCGCGCGCAAAGGAGACGGCGGGCTACATCATGCCCGGGTTCACGCACCTGAGAAAGGCGCAGCCCATCAACTGCGCGCAGTACTTCAACGCCTATTCGGAGATGTTCCTGCGCGATACCGACCGCTTTGCAGCCCTGCGCAGGCGCATGAACGTGATGCCCCTCGGCAGCGCGGCGCTCGCGGGCACCTCGTACCCCATCGACCGCGAAATCACCCGCGAACTACTCGGATTCGACGAGATCTCCCAAAACTCTCTCGACGCCGTTTCCGACCGCGACTTTGTGGCGGAATACCTCTTCAACGCCTCCCTTACGATGGCGCACCTTTCCCGCCTGTGCGAGGATACCATCCTGTATACTTCGGACGAGTTCGGCTATTGGGGGATCCCCGACGCCTACTCGACGGGCTCCTCCATCATGCCGCAGAAAAAGAACCCCGACATCCCCGAGCTCGTGCGCGGCAAGACGGGGCGCGTCTACGGGCACCTCATGGGCATCCTCACCACGATCAAGGGCATCCCCCTCGCCTACAATAAGGATCTGCAGGAGGACAAGGAGCCCTTCTTCGATACCGAAAAGGCGCTCTTCGACTGCCTCTCCATCTATACGGCGATCGTGAAAAAGCTCACCTTCAACGTAAACGCGATGTTCGAGGCGGCGGGCGGCGGCTACGCGACCGCGACGGACGTTGCGGACTACCTTGCAAAGCGCGGCGTGCCCTTCCGCGACGCGCACGCCGTGACGGGCAGGCTCGTGCGGTACTGCATCGAAAAGAACAAGTCGCTCCCCTCCCTCACGTTGGAGGAATTCCGCGCGATGAGCCCCGTATTCGAGGCGGACGTGCTCCAAGCCGTGACGACGCGCGCCTCCGCCGAAGGCAGAAATTCGGTGGGCGGCTCCTCGACTGCCGCGGCAAAGGCAGGCATCGCCTCCATCAAAAAACGGCTGAAAAAATATTAAAATCTTTGATCAGGTTCGGGCGCGGCAATTTCCGCG
>DBGBVX010000070.1:0-2080 GCA_048370055.1 Candidatus Gallimonas sp.
GGGGGGGTATCCGATTGTTTTACTTATCCCAGCGCGGACGGATACGGCATATTTTCACGATTACATTTACGGGAAAGCGGAAATCCGCTTCTTGCGCGGGCGGCTACGGTTCACGGACGACGACGGGAACGCCGCCGATCCCGCGCCCTTCCCGTCAATGGTAGTTATCTATAACGGGGAGCGGGTGAAGAATGAATAACCGACAGGAAAAGCCGCCATTGAAGTGCTTGCTGGGCATTGATCCGGAGAAAACGCAGAAATGCAAGCCTTCGGAATGCGCTTCTTGCGGCTGGGAAGCGGCAGAAGCCGCACGGCGGCGGGAGTACGTGAAGGAACACGGCTTGACGCTATGCGCCGACGGCTTCCGGCGGCTGATTATTAGGAAGGAGAAAGACATGGCAACACCTTATAAGGAATGCCCGCTTTGCGGCGCACATCTTGACAGCGGCGAAAAGTGCGAATGCCGCGCCGAGGAAATCGAAACGGTGCATTCGCAGAAATGCGCTTGCGGGCTTACGGAACAGGACGTTGAAAGCGGCTGGGAATGCCCGCTTGATAATCCGAACGAAACCGTCGAACATTGCGAAGATTGCGCTTTTGCAAAAGAAACCGATTGAAAGAGAGGGTAAAGACAATGACAATTAACGAGTTTGCGGCAGAGGTTCACAAGAACGCCGTTGAACACGGCTGGTGGGAAGGCGAAAGAACGTTTCCGGAGATCGTGGCGCTTATTCATTCGGAGGTATCCGAAGCGCGGGAGGCATACCGCGATGGGAAACCGCTTCTTTATTTCCCCTGCAACGCTGGCGGCGTTTGTTGCGAAGAGGACGGAAGCGCGCATTGCGGAAGCCGCCCTTACGATCCGGAAAATCCGAACGCCCGTTGTTCCGCGCAGAGCAAAAAGCCCGAAGGGATCGCGGCGGAGCTTGCCGACGTGATTATTCGCGTTCTTGATTATTGCGCGTATGCCGGAATTGACATTGAAAACGTGCTGGAGGTAAAGCACGAATACAACAAAAGCCGCCCGTATCGGCACGGCGGCAAGAAGTGTTAATCATGGCGGAGCGGGTGAACCACCCGCCGCATTACAACGCGGGCGGGATTGAGTGTATCGACGCGCTGGAAGCCGCAACAAGCAGGCTTCAAGGTATCGAAGCCTTTTGCACAGCGAACGCGATCAAGTATTTGTGGCGCTGGAAGCTGAAAAACGGTGAAGAGGACTTGCAAAAGGCGGTTTGGTATATCAACAGACTTATTCAACGAGCGGGCGCAGACAGCGCCGCAGGAAAGGAGCTATTCAATATGAAAGAGAACAAACACGGCTTCGAGCCGAAACAGGAATTCACAATGGGTGGGATCGCTTGGACGGTCATTCAGACGGGCGCGGATTGGGTGAAGTGCATTGCTTCCGATTGCGTCGAGGAACGCGCCTTCGATGAAGGGAACAAGAACGACTTTGCCGCTTCTTCCCTTCGTGCCTATCTGAACGGCGAATTCTTGCGCCGTCTGATTAAGGCGGGCGCGCCGGAAGAAATGTTCGAGTATTTCAACATCGACTTGACCGCAGACGACGGCTTGAAGAATTACGGCGGCGATCGCGTCCGGATCGGGCTTATCACTTGCGAGGAATACCGCCTTTTGCGCGGCAACATTCCGGCACTTCCGGATCGTTGGTGGTGGACGGCTACACCGGACAGCCCGATAAATTCTATCGTCCGCCTCGTCTTTTCGGACGGCTCTTTGAGCGGCGTCAGCGCGTGCTACGGCGTCAGTGGCGTTCGCCCGCTTTGCAATCTCAAATCTGAAATCTTGGTATCGTACTTAAACGGCGAGAACGCAGAGGAACAGAAGAAGCGCGCCGAAGCCGTCGATATGATGAAGCATATTGCCGCCGCGTGGGACATCGACGCGGAAGAGGTTTTCGGGAGGGCTGACGAATGACAATGTATCAATTCATGGTGAACGCCTTTTATATGCTTTGCGGCGTTGCTTGCGTCGCCGCTTCCGTTGTGATCGTCTACATCGTTTTGAACGTGCTTTTCAGAGCGCTTCGGAGGGGCGGCGGGAACAATGGCAGATA
>DBGBVX010000071.1:0-6300 GCA_048370055.1 Candidatus Gallimonas sp.
GCCTATTTTATCACGTTAAAATCACAAATCAAGAGGAAGGGAACAAACGGCTTTTGTGTGGAAAAAATAAAAAAATTTTTGTTTCAAAAACACAAAAAATGGGAACGAACGGCAAAAAAATACCGTTCGTGCGGAACGAACGGTATTTTTGTAAAGTTAAATTGACGGCGGCTCACCCGAGAGGCGTTTTGCGCTGCATGAGCCGCATATACTCCTCGCGCAGGGCGGTAAGCCTGCGGCGGCTGACGGGGATCTCCTCGCCCGTGGTGAGCGTGATCGCGGCGTCCCCGATATGGCGGATAAACAGATAGTTGACGAGAAAACTCTTGTGCGGCTGCAAAAAGCCCTGCCCGCTCAGCTCCTCGGCGAACTTCTCCAAGGAACTCGACGCCTCGAAGGCGTTCTCCGTACCCGTGAGATGCACGAGCTGAATCTTTTTCATGCTCTCGATATACACGATCTCATCCGCGCCGACGGCGATGCTGCCCTTGCTCCCCTCGATCACGAATTTATCGGCGGGCTCGGCGCTGCGGTTATCAAGCCACAGCTTGATGACCGCGCGGATATCTTTGAGGAAATTGCGCTTGCGGACGAACCCGAACGGATGCACCTTGAAGGATTCGAACACTCTGTCCTCCCGCTCAGAGACATACACGATATCGACGTTCCTGCGCTCGCTGCGCAGCTTCATGCCGAGCTGTATCCCGTCTACTTCGGGCATATCGATATCGAGAAAGAGCAGGTCGAACCCCTTCTCCCCCATTCTCCGCCATAGTTTTTTGGCGCTCGGAAAGGTCTCTATTTCGACCTCCTCCTTTGCGAACGTTCCCTGCACGACGCCCGCGATGATGGAGAGCAGCGTCTCATCGTCATCGCAGATCGCCACCGATACTGTACGGCTCATGATTCTCCCTCCTTATCATACGGCGCGTCGGCGTCCATGTGCATGGAGAGCATCACATCGGCGATGAACTGACGGTCACGCACGCAGTAGCGCACGCTCCCCCGATATTTCCGCGCGATCCGCTGCACGATCTTGGTCCCGTATCCGTGAAGCGTTTCGTCGTCCTTCGTGGTGCGAAGCCCGACGTACTCCCCATCCTCCAACGCCGTACAGGCGTTGACGACGCGGATAAAGAGATACTCCTGACGGTTGTTGATATTCAGCCTGATCGTGCGCGCCTGCGCCGTTTCTTCCGATTCTTCTAAGCTGCCACCCCCCCCCTGTGCTCCTTGCGCGGAGACGGCTTCGATGGCATTGTCGAGCAAGTTGGTGAGCACGCTGCAAAGGTCCGCGTCCACAAAGGGCAGCACGGGCGGGACAGCGACCTCGCATTCGATCGTCACGCCGTTTTCCCGCGCCTTGCTCCGCTCGATGTTGATGAGATTATCGAGCACGTTGTTCCCGCAGTTGGAGCGACTGAGCTCCTCTTCGTACTCTTTGAAATACTGCCCGAAGTACGTTTTGAGCTGATCGTACTTGCCTTCGTCGATGAGCGCCGACATCGCGGCATACTGATTTTTGATATCGTGCCGCATGGCGCACAGCTTTTCGTAACTCTCCTGCGTGAAGCGGACGAGCATTTCGTCGCTCTCCTGTTTCTCCTGAATAACCTCCGCCGCAATGCGCTGATTGTGCTCCCGCCCCGTAAACCAAAAGATGAGATACGCCAAAAGATCGAGCAAAAAGTACCCCAAAAGCACGGCGACAGAGGTGGCGCGCTCCATCCCCCTCGGCAAAGCAACGTTGTACACAACGATGGTGATCGCGGAGACTGCAATGATGAAGATCGTGTAATACACGGAGACGTAAGAAAACTTCTCCGTACTGAACACCTTTAAGATGACGGAGATGACGAGCATGGAGAGGCACTGATATACCGCCGTAAATCCGTTCCATGAATATTCGACGCGGAGGAAGTACCCGACGCACTCGGAAAGCCCCATCGTGAGCAGGATGAGCGCGTAAAGCAGCGGCGCCACGGCAAGGCGGGTCGTCCACTTCAGGTCGCTGCAAAAGATCGCGAACACAAGGAGAAATACCGGATACACGACGTCGAGGGCATGCGCGTTCGCGGACGGCAGCGCATACAGAACGCTCTCGAAGAAGAGCACCCCGAGGTACGAGCCGACAAGCTTGACGCAAAAAAATACGATGCGCTTTTTCTGCACCCTGCCGTTCTCCACAAACGCAAGATCGCTCAGAAGGATAACGCCGACGAGCACGATGAGCACTTCCGTCAGCACATAACTCGCACCGAACTGCATGCGGATGTAATAATCCTGAAAATACCGAAACATTTTTACCCCCGAAGCGACTTCATTCTATCACAGCTTTTTCAAAGAAGCAAGACCATTTTTGCAAAATTCTGATATTATCCGACAAAATTCTTTAATCGCCGTGCCGCGTTTTCATTTTTTTGTCCTCTTTGAACAGATAGCAGAGCACATGCGCAAGGCAGAGCATTCCCGCAAGCGCGATACAGATCCAAAACACAGTATCCTGAAACGCGCCGCTCCCGAGCGTGGACACAAGCAGCCCGCCGAAATTGAACAGCGCATGCAAAAAAACGCCCGTCCACATATTCCCCGTTTTCAGGAATACGGCGGAAAGCATGCCGCCGATGAGAAAGCTGTACCCCACCTGCATGAGCGTCGCGCCGACGGGCGCGCCGTAAAACAGGTTTGCAAGATGCCACAGTCCGAAAAGCGCCGCGTCGAGAAAAACGGGCAAAATGACTTTCCTCCCGCGAAACAGATCGAAAAAAACGGGGAGGAGCAGCCCGCGGAACAGCAGTTCCTCCATGAGCCCTACGCCGAGGCAGTCGAGCGCGAACAGCCAAATAAGATCGGTGCGCTCCACGCGCGCCGTGCCCGCGGCGAGCGCATGAAAGGGAAAATTGCACACCGCCACCAAAAGACAGGGCAGGCACCACGGCAACCCGCGCAGACCGCCCTTGATCCGCAGCGAGCTCCCGCAGCCGCACAGCGGCAGCACGGGAAGGATGCAGAAAAATGCGATCGTGCGGGCGAGCGTCTCCCGCAAAAGACGGTCGGCTGTTTCATCGGCAAGCAGTGTGAAGAAGTTGCCGCCGAACAGCACCATGGCGGCGCAGGCGAGCGCAAACAGCGCCGCGATCGCAATCTCTTTGCGGTACTTTCTCACGGGCGCCTCCGAAAAAAATTTTCCCCCATCATATCACATTCCTCAGCAGATTTCAAGAATTACGCAGAATTTTGTCGAAAAAAGTATAAAATTCTTTTCCGATAGGTTGACAAACGCACAAAAACCCCGTATAATGCCGCCAAAGGAGGCGCCCATGTACCCCTATACGCTGTTCACGGTTTTCGGGCTGCAAATCACGCTGTACAGCCTCTGCATGGCGGCAGGGATCATTCTCTGTTTCCTGTTTTTATGGTTTGCGCTGCGCAGGGCGGGATTCAACCGCGACGCCCGCGACATCATTCTGATCACGGGACTGATCGCGATCCCCCTCGGCATTTTCTTTGCCATGCTCTTTCAGAGCGTATACGACTATATAGAGGCGCCCGCAGAGGGATTCCGCCTGACGGGGAGGATGACGTTCCTCGGGGGGCTCCTCGGCGGCGCGCTGTGCTATCTTCTCTTTTACAACCTTTACGCGCACGTTATCGCGCCGAACGCGAAGGCAAAGTGGCTGAAAAACAACGCCAACGCAGGGCTTTGCGACGCGCTCCCGCTCATCCCGATCGGGATCGTGATCGCCCACGCGTTCGGGCGGCTCGGCTGTTTTTTTGCGGGCTGCTGTTCGGGAGAGCCGTCAGACGCATGGTACGCGATCGCCTGTTCTTCCGACTACCCGGGTGTAAAAGTCGTACCCATACAGCTTTTTGAATGTATTTTCCTGTTTTTGCTCGGCGGAGTCATGACTGTTTTATGGGCAAAACACCGCGCGGGGTACAACTTTGCCGTCTACGCCGTCGCATACGGAATATGGCGGTTCTGCATTGAATTTTTGCGCGGCGACGACCGCGGCGCATTTCTCGGCGCTCTCTCCCCCTCGCAATTTTGGAGCCTCGTGATGGCGGTCTGCGGGATCGGCTACATCTTTTTGTACCGCTTCGTTCTTACAAAAAAATGCCGGCTCGCCCCGCCGTCGGAAACTGAAAACGATGCATAAAAAAGCCGCCGTCCGCATCCGGACGACGGCTTTTATCGTTTATCGGCTAAAATTTACATATTTTCCGTGCCGCGCTTGCCTTTGGAAAGCTTTTTCACGGACGTGCGGTGTTCTTCGCCCGCGAACAGACGGACAAGGTTTTTGCGGTGTGCGAACCATGTGAGGAAATTGAGCAGCAGGAGGAGCATAAATATCGCGATCACCCAACCGTTCGTGACAACTGCCTCGTAGCGGAAATAAAAGATGAGCCCCTGCCACACGGAGAGCCCGCTCACGCCGAGGAGAGACCCCATCGAGCCCCATTCCGTGAACGCGATATAGAGCACGACGCCGATGAGCGCAAGAAGCGCGAAGAGGATATTCCAAGCGTCGTCGCACGAGAGGCAGAACCACAGGAGCCCGAGCGAAGAGGCGATGCCTTTTCCGCCCTGAAACTTCATGGTCACGGGCCAGATGTGCCCGATGATGACGAACACGCCGCAGAAATACCGCGTGAAATCGGAGACGGCGACCGCCGTTCCCGCAAAGACGTACCCGCGGAAGATAAAGTAACTGATCACGGCGGGAATGCCGCCTTTGCAGGCGTCGCACAAAAAGTTAATGAGCCCCACTTTGAGCCCGAATTCGCGCGTCATGTTCATGGTGCCGGGATTCCCGCTGCCGATCTTGTGCACGTCTTTATGCTTTGTTTTGGCGATGAGCACCGCAAAATTGAAACACCCGATAAAATAGCACACGACCGCCATCAGAAGCAGCCAATACCACAGCTCGGAAAAGACGATCTCTTTCATGACGACTCCTTGTTGTTGCGCACTTGGATGCGGATGGGCGTACCCGAAAAGTCGTAGGCGCCGCGGATGGTGTTCTCAAGATAGCGCTCGTAGGAAAAGTGCAAAAGCCCCTCGTCGTTGACCATGAGCACGAACAGCGGCGGGCACACGGCGACCTGCGAGGCGTAATAGAGTTTGAGCCGCCGCCCCTGATAGGAAGGCGGTTCGGAGATGCGCATAGCGTCCATGAGAAGATCGTTGAGCTCCCCCGTGGGCACGCGGAAGTTTGCGTGCGCATACGCCTCCTCGGCGAGGGCGAGCACTTTTTCGACGCGCTGACCCGTCTTTGCCGAAATGTACACCGACTTGAAATAGTCCATGAATTTGAGGTCGTCGCGGAGTTTTTTCTCAAATTTTTCGATGGTGTGCGTGTCCTTTTCGATGGTATCCCACTTGTTCATGACGACGACGCTCGGCTTGCCCTGCTCGTGCACATAGCCGATGATCTTCACATCCTGCTCGGTGAGCCCCTCGCCCGCGTCCACCACGAGCACGCACACGTCGGCGCGGCGCACGGCGTCGAAGGCGCGGAGCACGGAATAGTACTCCACATCGTCCTCCACCGAGCGCTTGCGGCGGATCCCCGCCGTATCGATGATGGTGTACGCCTTGCCGCCCTGCTCGAAGCGGGTATCCACGGCGTCGCGCGTGGTGCCCGCAAGCGGCGTGACGATGGTGCGCTCCTGCCCCAAGATCTTATTGACGAGCGAACTCTTGCCCGCGTTCGGCTTGCCGACGACGGCGATCTTCAGGGAATCGTCCGCCTCGCCCTCACCTTTGGGGAAGAACTCCACGGCGGTATCCAAAACGTCGCCGATGCCGCGGGAGTGTTCGGAAGATACGGCGTACGGCTCGCCCAACCCGAGCGAATAGAACTCGAAGAGCTTATCGGGCGAGTACTCGTCCACTTTGTTGACGACGAGCACGACGGGCTTTTTGCTGCGGCGGAGATAGTCCGCGACGTCGTAATCGGAGGAAGTCAGCCCCTCCCTGCCGTCCGTAAAGAAGAGGATGACGTCCGCAAGTTCGACGGCGGCTTTCGCCTGCACGGCGATCTCCTTCCACATCGTATCTTCGCTCTTGAGCTCGATGCCGCCCGTATCGATGAGCGTGAACGGCTTTGCGCGCCACTCGCAATCCACGGTGATGCGGTCGCGCGTGACGCCCGGCCTGTTCTCCGTGATAGATATTTTACGCCCCGCGACCTTGTTGAAGAAGGTGCTCTTTCCGACGTTGGGGCGCCCGACGATCGCAATGACAGGTTTCATGCCTCTCTCCCGCTGCGTTTTTCTGTGTGTTTCTTTCCCCTT
>DBGBVX010000072.1:0-18640 GCA_048370055.1 Candidatus Gallimonas sp.
CAAGAAGGTTTTACATTACCATACACCACAAGATTTGTTTGATCTAAATCTTTCTAACTGTTGCACTTAAGTTGACAATTCACCACTCGTTCAAATGAGTTCGATCACTGCCTGTTCGGCACCGTCGCCGCGGCGCTGACCGAGCAGGTAGATGCGGGTGTAACCGCCGCCCTGACCGATCTCTTCCTTGCGCTGCGCGTACTTGGGAGCAATCTCGTTGAAGAGCTTTTCCATGAGCGGATGCTGCACGTCGGCAGTGCGCTTTTTATAGTCGCTCTTCTTCTCGTTGAACGCCTTGATCTCCTGCAGGTCGTACGTCTTCGCCATGATGGCGCGGCGTGCGGCGAGGCGCTTGGGACCGTCTTTAATGGCGGTCGTCTTGACTTCCTTGCCCTTCTTATCCTTGGAGACGATCTCGTACTCGATAACGTCGTCGTAAGAATTGACCGCTTTGGTGATGAGTTTCTCCACATAGGAGCGGAGCTCCTTCGCGCGGGAAACCGTCGTTTCGATCCTGCCGTACCAAAGAAGCTGAGACGCCTGATTGCGCATGATGGCAAGGCGCTGCTCTGTCGTTCTGCCCAATTTACCCGGCATAATTTAATCCTCCTTTTTCGTGAGCGAAAGACCGTACGCTTCGAGCTTCTGCATGACTTCGTCGAGAGACTTTTTGCCGAGGTTGCGGACTTTCAGCATCTCGTCCTCCGTCTTGTTGATAAGGTCTTCCACGGTATGAATGTTGGCTCTCTTCAGACAGTTGTAGGAACGGACGGAGAAGTCCATATCCTCGATCTTCATCGAGAGGATCTGTTGCTGCTTGTCGTCATCCGTCTTGACGAGGATATCCATATCCTTGATGGTATCCGAGAGGTTGACGAACAGATTGATGTGGTCCTGCATGATCTTCGCGGCGAGCGAGACGATCTCGCGCCCCGAGAAGGTGCCGTCCGTCCACACTTCGAGGGTAAGTTTATCGTAATCGATGTTCTGACCGACGCGCGCGGGCTCAACGTTGTAGTTGACCTTCTGAACGGGCGTATAGATAGAATCGATGGGGATGTAGTCGATCACGGGCTGCTTGTTTTCCTTGGCGGGCTTGTACCCTCTGCCGCGCCCGATCGTGATCTCCATATCGATCTTGCCGCCCTCGTCCACCGTGCAGATGTATTGGTCGGAATTGATGATCTCTACCTCCGCGTCCTGAGAGATGTCCGCCGCGGTGATGACCGCGGGGCCCTCTTTGGTGAGGCGGAGCGTCTTGGTATAATCCTTATCGGTAATTCTCGTCTTGATCGCAAGGAGCTTTAAGTTGAGAATGATTTCGGTAACGTCCTCTTTGACGCCGGGCAATGCGGAAAACTCGTGCTTGACGCTTCCGTCCATGAACTTGATGCCCTGCGCGGCAGCCCCCGGGAGTGCCGAGAGCAAAATTCTTCTCAAGCAGTTGCCTATCGTAAGACCGAATCCCTTTTCGAGCGGCTCGACGACGATCTTTGCGTAAGATTTCTCGTCATTCTCCACGACCTCGATCTTGGGCATATCCATTTCGATCATAAAGCTACCTCCTATATTTGATTACTTGGAGTACAATTCGACGATCATATGCTCCGCGATCTGACTGTCGATATCTTCGCGCTTGGGAAGTGCGAGAATTTTACCCTCCAGCTTTTCGAGATCGGATTCAAGCCACTTGGGAAGATTGCTTGCCTTTGCAGCCTTGACCTGTTCGAAATACTTGTTCTTTGCTCTGTTCTCGCGCACGGCGATCACGTCGCCCGCCTTCACGATGTAGGAAGGGATATCGACTTTTTTGCCGTTGACGGAGAAGTGTGCGTGGTTGACGAGCTGACGCGCCTGAAGGCGGGTAGCCGCAAAACCCATACGGTACACGACGTTATCGAGCCTTCTCTCGAGCAGGGAGAGCATGTTCTCACCCGTGATGCCCTTCATGCGGTCCGCCATGTCGTAATACTTTCTGAACTGCTTCTCGCTGACGCAGTAGATGAACTTTGCTCTCTGCTTCTCGCGGAGCTGCAAGCCGTACTCGGAAACCTTTCTCGACTTTCTGCCCGACGTTCTCTTCGACTTCTTGTAGCAGCCGATGGAAGCGGGATCGATCTCGAGGAATCTGCATCTCTTGAGTTTATGATATTTATTGATAGCCATTGCTTTCTCCTTACCTTACACTCTTCTGCGCTTGGGAGGGCGGCATCCGTTGTGGGGGATGGGCGAAACGTCGGAGATGAGCGTGACCTCCAGCTCGCAGTTCGCCAGCGCGCGGATGGCGGACTCTCTGCCCGCACCGGGACCCTTCACATACACTTCGACGGAACGGAGACCGTGCTCCTTTGCCGCCTTGGCTGCCGTCTCGGCTGCCATCTGCGCCGCGAACGGCGTGCCTTTACGCGAACCGCGGAACCCGAGCGAACCTGCGCTCGACCAGCTGATCGCGTTGCCGTTCGTATCCGTGATGGTAACGAGCGTGTTATTGAATGTGGACTGGATATGGACCTGCCCTTTATCGATCTTCTTGAGTTCTTTGCGCTTGCGCGAAACGACTTTTCTCTTATCTGCTGCCATATCGCACTCTCCTTACTTCTTCTTGTTCGCCACCGTACGACGGGGACCCTTTCTCGTTCTTGCGTTGCGCTTGGTGCTCTGCCCGCGGACGGGAAGACCCTTTCTGTGGCGCACGCCGCGATAGCACCCGATCTCCATCAGGCGCTTGATGTTGAGGCTGACCGCCCCGCGAAGTTCACCTTCCACCATGTAGTTGTGGTCGATGTATTCTCTCAGTTTGGAAACGTCGTTCTCGTCGAGATCCTTCACGCGCGTGTCGGGATCGATGCCCGTCGCTGCGAGAATTTTCTTGGACGTCGTAAGACCGATCCCGTAAATGTAGGTGAGACCGATTTCTACCCTTTTCTCTCTGGGTAAATCTACACCGGCAATACGTGCCATGAAATATTCCTCCGTGATTTTTCGGTTAAAATGTATCGGAAACGGGATCTTATGGAAACAGTGGAAAATATTTCCAAAAAAATACCGTGTATTTTCGCTGATAACGCACAAAACAAGCCGACCTCCTGTACAATTTTGTACGGAAATCCGCTTATTTTCGCGTAATTTGGTTGCGGTCTTCTCAAGCCGCGTGCAGTATTATAGCATACTTTTCCGCGGCTTGTCAACCGTTTTTCATCTGTTTTTAGCCCTGTCTCTGCTTGTGGCTCTTATCCTTGGAGCAGATGACCATGACCTTTCCGTTTCTTTTGATGACCTTGCACTTATCGCACATGGGCTTGACGGACGGACGTACTTTCATATTCGTGTTCTCCTTACAAAGAGTAATTTATAAGCAATGCGATCTGCGGCGCTTTTGCGCCGAGGTTTCGGGCGCGCTTTTATTGCGCGGCGCTTTTGCGCCGGAGGTTCGGCAAATAGTTCCGTGTAAGACAAGAAGCGTGCGCAAACGCCGAAGGGAGTTTACTAAGCGGTAAATGACCGAGGCGTGCGTAAACGCGACACAGTATTACACGAGAAATATATGGCGAAATTACGACTTGCTGCGCCAAGTGATCCGCCCCTTCGTCAGATCATAAGGGCTCATCTCAAGCTTGACGTTGTCCCCTTCGATGATGCGGATGTAATTCATTCTCAGCTTGCCCGAGATGTACGCCGTGATGACGTGCCCGTTGGACAATCTGACTTTGAAGGTTGCATTGGGAAGCGCTTCGATGACCTTCCCTTCCGTCTCGATGACGTCGTCTTTGGACATAACTCCTACCTTTCCCTTACAGGGTGAGAATTTCCACGCCGTTTTCGCGAATGACTATCGTGTTCTCGTAATGGGCTGCGGGCTTTTTATCGAGCATGACCGCCGTCCAGCCGTCGTCCAATACCTGCACGCGCCAGCCGCCTGCCGCGATCATGGGCTCCACGCAGATGACCGCATTTGCGGGGAGGCGGGGACCCGTGCCCTTCCTGCCGTAGTTGGGTACGGCGGGATCTTCGTGCATCTCGCGCCCGATCCCGTGACCGGTGTACGAGCGGATGACGGAGAACCCGTTCTCTTCCGCATACTTCTGCACTTTGTAACCGATGTCGTACAGCGGCGTACCCGCCTTCAGACCTTCGATCCCCTTGAAGAAGCACTCCTTGGTCACGCGGACAAGTTTTTTCTTTTCCGCGCTCACCTCGCCGATGCAGAAGGTACGGGCGCCGTCGCCGTGAAAACCGTTCTTGTAGGCGCACAGATCGACGCTGACGATATCGCCCTCGCAGATCACCCTGTCGTCGGGAATCCCGTGCACGACGACTTCATTCAAAGAGACGCACGCCGACGCGGGATACCCGCAGTAACCGAGACAGCTCGGTTCGGCGCCCTCCGCCTTGATGAAGCGGTAGACGAGATCGTCCACTTCCTTGGTCGTCATGCCGACACGGATATTCGCACCGACGAAATCGAGGCACTCCTTCACGATCCTGCACGGCTCGCGAAGGAGTTCGATCTCTTCTTCCGTCTTGACGGCGATCATACCTTTTTCGCGAGGTCGTCCAAAAGGACTTTGACCTGCTCGAAGAGCACTTCCGCAGGCGCTTCGGTACCCGTGACGTTGAGGATGATCCCCTTCTTGGTATAGTAGTCGATGAGAGGAGCGGTCTGCTCTTCATAGACCTTGAGGCGGCTGCCGACCGTCTCGGGATTGTCGTCCTTTCTCTGATAGAGCTCGCCGCCGCAGCGCGCGCAGGTCGTCTTGCCGCCAAGCGTGCTGACATGATAGCTCTCGCCGCACTCCTTGCACACTCTTCTGCCGCAGAGACGATCCATCAGAAGGTTGAAATCGATGTTGATGTTGACGACGCCGTCGATGTGCGCGAACTTGTTGAGTTCCTCCGCCTGAAAGAGGTTGCGGGGAAATCCGTCGAGAAGGTACCCGTTCTTGCAGTCGTCCCATGTGAGGCGGTCACGCACGATCTCGCAGGTGACTTCGTCGGGGACGAGTTCGCCCTTATCGATATACGACTTGGCAAGCAGTCCGATCTTGGTACCGTTCTTGATGTTGGCGCGGAAGATATCTCCCGTGGAGATGTGCCTGAGGCCGTAGCGCTCCGCGATCTTGGTCGCCTGCGTGCCCTTGCCTGCGCCGGGCGCGCCGAGTAGAATGAGATTCATACCGTGACCCTCCTTTATCGGAAATTATTTTAAGAAACCCTTGTAGTTCTTCATCATGATCTGCGACTGAAGCTGCTTATCGAACTCGAGCGCGACGGATACGACGATGAGAATACCTGTTGTAGAGAAGACGTTGACGAGATCCTGCCCTGCCCACGAGAACGCGATCGAAGGAACGAAGGCGACGAGGGTGAGGAAGATGGCGCCGAACAGCGTGATGCGCTTGTTGATGCGCGAGAGGTATTCCGCAGTGGGCTTGCCGGGGCGGATGCCCTGAATAAAGCCGCCGTTCTGCTGAATGCTGCGCGAGACGTCTTCGGGATTGAACTGAATCTGCGCGTAGAAGAACGCAAAGACGAAGATGAGGATGCAAAGGACGATGATGTACCACACCGTACCGTTCGCGAAGTTGTTGTTCCACCACTCGAGCTCATCCGACCAACTCGGCACAAGGCTCATGATCATGGACGGGAAGGAGACGATGGCATACGCGAAGATGAGTGGCATGACGCCGCTGCCCGTGATCTTCATGGGGATGACGGAGGACTGACCGCCGTACATCTTGGTGCCGCGCACCTGCTTTGCGTACTGTACCGGAATACGGCGCTCCGCAAGGTCGACGAACACGATGAGGAAGAAGATGACGAGGACGAGGAAGACAAAGAGCGCGATGTTCCAAAGCTCTTCCACCTGACCCTGACCGACTTCGATGAACTTGTTGACGATGCTCGTACCTGCCGTGGAGATGATACCGATGAAGATGATCATCGAGATACCGTTGCCCACGCCGTATTCGGTGATGCGCTCGCCGATCCACATGACAAGACATGCGCCCGCCGTATAGACGATCGTCATGAAGATGCCCGCAACCCACATGGAATCAAAGAAATATGCGGTGTTGATGGCGTCCTGCGTCTGACCGAACATGACGATGATGCCGACGGATTGAATGACCGCAAGCACGATGGTGACGAGACGCGTGATGTTGGTGATTTTCTTTCTGCCCTCTTCGCCCTGCTTGGAGAGGCGCTCGAGCGCAGGGATGCCGACCGTGAGAAGCTGCATGATAATGGACGCGTTGATGTACGGTCCGATACCCAGCGCAAACAGCGTGCCGTTGGCGAGCGCGCTGCCCGTGATACCGCTCATGAGCGTCAGGAAGTCGTTCCCGCTGACCGCAGAGGAGAACGTGTCTCTCGTGAGGCCGGGAATGGGAATATAGCATCCGACGCGGAACAGGAGGAGAAGAAGAAGGGTGATGATGATCTTCTTCCTGATGTCCTTGTTCCGGAAGGCGTTTTTCAAAGTTTCAATCATGCTTCGCTCCTTTTCAGAAGTTTGCTGCGATCGCAGCCGCCGAAAAGGCGAAGGTTATACGGTTTCCGCCGTACCGCCCGCCTTCTCGATGCCCTCTTTGGCGCTCGCGGAAAATTTCGCTGCGCGCACCGTGATCGCGGAATTGAGTTCACCGTTCCCGAGGACTTTGAGACCGGCGTTGTTTTTCACGTCCTTTGCAAGTCCGTTTTCAAGCACAAAGCCGTAATCGACCACCGTGCCTGCGGGAAGATCCGCGAGCGCGGAGAGATTGACGATCACATACTCCTTGCGGAAATGGTTGTTGAACCCGCGCTTGGGGATGCGGCGTGCGAGAGGCATCTGACCGCCTTCGAACCCGGGACGGACGCCGCCGCCCGAGCGCGCCCACTGACCCTTGTGACCCTTGCCGCTCGTTTTACCGAGACCGGAGCCGATGCCGCGGCCGAGGCGCTTTTCCGATGTTCTTGCCCCCTCTGCGGGAGCGATTGTATCGATTCTCATGTTTGACTCCTTATACCGTCTCGACTTTCACAAGGTGCGCGACTTTCTTGAGCTGACCCTGGAGCGCGGGCGTATCTTCGAACGTCTTTTCCGAGCGGATCTTTTTCAGACCCAGCGCGGCGACCGTAGCCTTTACGGACTCGATCTCGCCGATCGTGCTCTTTACAAGCGTAACTTTGATCATGCCCTGCCTCCTTAGCCCACGATCTCTTCCACGGACTTGCCGCGGAGCGCCGCGACCTCTTCCACCGTCTTCAGGGAGGAAAGACCCGCGATGGTCGCCTTGATGCAGTTGCCCGCATTCTGCGTACCGTGAGACTTGGTTCTGATATTCTTGATGCCGGCAGCTTCCATGACCGCACGGACGGGACCGCCCGCGATGACGCCCGTACCTGCTTCGGCGGGGAGCATGAGAACTGCGCCCTTGCCGAACTTGCCGATCGTCTCGTGAGGGATCGTCGTATCCACGATGGGAACGTTGATCATGTTCTTCTTGGCTGCCTGCGTCGCCTTCTCGATCGCCTCGGGCACTTCCTTGGACTTGCCCTGACCGTAGCCAACCTTGCCATTGCCGTCGCCGACGACGACGAGCGCCGCGAACCGCATGTTCTTGCCGCCCTTCACCGTCTTGCTGACGCGGTTGATCTCGATGGTCTTTTTGATGAGACCGTCGTTTTCTTCCTGTCTTCTCGGAGCTCTGTTTTCTCTTGCCATTTATCTGCTCCTCCTCAGAAATTCAGTCCGGCTTCGCGCGCGCCGTCTGCCACTGCCTTCACACGCCCCGTATAGAGGTACCCGCCGCGGTCGAACACGACCGTCTCGACGCCCTTTTCCTTGGCGCGCTCGCCCGCGGTGAGCCCGACGAGCTTTGCGGCTTCCGTCTTGGTCTTGCCCGCGAGCTGCTCGCGGATGCCCTTCTCCATGGTGGAAGCGGATGCGATGGTGACGCCCTTCACATCGTCGATGACCTGCACGTAAATGTGATTGAGGCTCCTGTACACGTTCAGGCGGGGCATTTCCGCCGTTCCCGAGACCTGCTTGCGGACGCGAGCGTGACGACGCTGACGAACCGCGTTCTTATCAATTTTCGTAATCATTTCGCGCTCCTTTACTTCTTGCCCTTACCGGAAGTCTTGCCTTCCTTGTGCTCGACGTGCTCGCCCTTATAGCGGATGCCGTAGCCGTGGTAAGGCTCGGGCACGCGGATCGCCCTGAGGTCTGCCGCGACCTGACCGACGAGCACCTTATCGATGCCCGAAACGGTGATCTCCGTCTGCGAAGGGCACTCGATCTTGATGCCGTCGGGCTGTGCGAACTCGACGGGATGGGAGAAGCCGACGTTGAGCACGAGCTTATTGCCCTGCATTGCCGCTCTCCAACCGACGCCCTTGACCTCGAGCCCCTTGGAGTAGCCCTCGGAGACGCCCTTGACCATGTTGGCGATCAGGGCGCGGTAGAGCCCGTGGAGCGCGTTGGTCTGTTGGGTATCGTCCTTCGCGACGACGTGCACGTGACCGTTCTCGGTCGTGACGTCGATCGCGCCCGTGATCTTCTGCGTGAGCGTGCCCTTCGCACCCCTTACGGTGACGACGGAGTCCTTGAACTCCACGGTCACGCCTGCGGGAATTGCGATTGTCAGTTTACCGATTCTCGACATAATTCCCTCCTTAGTAGACGTAGCAGAGCACTTCGCCGCCGACGTTGGCAGCCTTCGCCTGCTTATCCGTCATGATGCCCTTGTTCGTGGACACGATCGCGATGCCGAAGCCGCCCAGCACTTTGGGCATGTTCGCGGCGCCGCTGTAGGTGCGCAGACCGGGCTTGGAGACGCGCTTGAGTCCGCCGATCACGGACTTGCCGTCTTCCGTGTACTTCAAGGTGAGCACGAGCTTGCCGTTGTAGCCGTCCTCGACCTCCTTCACGTCCTTTACATAACCCTCCTCGAGGAGGATGCGGGCGATCTCCCGCTTCATGTTGGAGGCGGGAACTTCCACCGTCTCCTTTCTGACCGTGAGCGCGTTTCTGATTCTGGTGAGCATATCTGCGATAGGATCCGTCATGTTCTGCCTCCTTACCAGCTCGATTTCTTCACGCCGGGGATCTGCCCCTTGTATGCGAGTTCGCGGAAGCAGATACGGCAGATCCCGTATTTACGCAGGACCGCGTGCGGACGCCCGCAGATCGAGCAGCGCGTGTACGCTCTCGTCGAGAACTTGGGCTCCCTTTGCTGTTTGTTGATCATTGACTTCTTTGCCATGTCTGCTTCTCCTTACTTCTTGAAGGGCATGCCGAGCGCTTTCAGAAGCTCTCTTGCCTCTTCGTCCGTCTGTGCCGTCGTTACGATGCACACATCCATGCCGCGGATCTTCTCGACCTGATCGTAAGTGATCTCGGGGAAGATGAGCTGCTCCTTGAGCCCGAGCGCGTAGTTGCCTCTGCCGTCGAACGCCTTATCGGAAACGCCGCGGAAGTCGCGTACGCGGGGCAGCGCGATGGAGACGAGCTTATCGTAGAAGTCGTACATCCTTCTGCCGCGGAGCGTCACTTTGAGACCGATGTTCATGCCCTCTCTGACCTTGAAGTTAGCGACCGACTTGGTTGCCTTGCGGTAGATGGGCTTCTGACCGGTGATGAGCTTGAGCTCGTTCTCGGTGATCTGCATGGACTTCTGATTGTCCTTGATGTCGCCAAGGCCGGTGTTGATGACGATCTTCTCGATGCGAGGGACCTGCATCACCGACTTGTAACCGAACTTCTTCATGAGGTACGGGACGACTTCGGTATCGTAGAGCACTTTAACTCTGCTCGGTTCCGCGGGAACCGTATTCGTTTTTGCCGCAGCCTTGGCTGCCGTCTTTTTCTCTGCCATGACCTAATCCTCCGCCCTCATTCCTTGCTGCCTTCGGGCGCAGTCTCGGGAGCGGATTCCTCCGCCTTCTTGCTGCGCTTTCTGGTGCGCTTCTTGGGAGCTTCTTCCTCCGCTGCCTGCTGTGCCTTGACCTTCTTGACGTACGCCTTGTCGAGCGAAGCGCCGCACTTCTTGCAGACGCGGACCTTCTTGCCGTCGATGACGGTGTGCGCGACGCGGGTAGCCTTGCCGCACTTGTCGCAGACGACTTCGACGTTGGAAACGTCGATGGGCGCCTCCTCCGTGACGATCTTGCTCGTATCGTTCGCGCGGCGCGCCTTCTCGTGCTTGTGCACGATGTTCACGCCCTCGACGATGATGCGATGATCGTCGGGATAAGTCTTCAGAACCTTGCCCTGTTTGCCCTTGTATTTACCCGTGATGACGAGCACGTTATCGTTGACTTTGACCTTCATGGGAGCGCCTCCTTACAGAACCTCGGGAGCGAGGGAGATGATACGCATGTAATCCTTCTCTCTCAGTTCTCTCGCGATGGGGCCAAAGATACGGGTCCCCTTGGGTTGCTTCTGGCTGTCGATGATGACGGCGGCGTTGTCGTCGAAACGGATGTAGGTGCCGTCCGCACGGCGGATGCCCTTCGCGCTGCGCACGATGACCGCCTTCACGACGTCGCCCTTCTTGACGGCGCCGCCGGGGGTAGCCGTTTTGACGGACGCGACGATGACGTCGCCGATATTGCCGCTCCTTCTGAAGGAGCCGCCGAGCACGCGGATGCACATGAGCTCTTTCGCGCCCGAATTATCCGCTGCTTTAAGTCTGGTCTGAGGTTGTATCATTTCTCTTCTCCTCCCGCTTACTTCGCCTTCTCGACGATCTCGGCGACGCGCCAGTTCTTATCCTTGCTGAGCTTGCGCGTCTCGACGATGCGTACCTTGTCGCCGACGCCGCATTCGTTTGCTTCGTCGTGCGCCTTGAAACGGCGGGTATAGGTGATCGTTTTCTTATAGAGGGGGTGCGGGCGCTTCTCGCTGACTGCGACGACGACCGTCTTATCCATTTTGTCGGAGACGACGACGCCCACGATTTCCTTTCTCAGATTTCTTTCCATACTGTCCTCCTCACTTCGCCTGACGTGCACGGAGCTCCGTGTTCACGCGCGCGATATCCCGCTTGCACGTTCTGATCGAGACGGGGTTTTCAAGCTGTCCCGAAGCGTGACGGAAGCGGAGGTTGAAAAGCTCGCTCTTGAGATCCTGGAGCTTTTTCGTGAGCTCGACGTCGGTCATGTTCTTGAACTCATTCCCTTTCATCAGCCTTCACCGCCTTCCTGGGTATTTTCGGCGGGAACTTCCGCCTCTTTCTTGATAAACTTGCACTTGACGGGGAGCTTGTGAGCCGCAAGGCGCATCGCCTCGCGCGCCACGTCCTCGCTCACGCCCGCCATTTCGAACATCACTCTGCCCGGCTTGACCGCAGCGACCCAGAACTCGACGCCGCCCTTACCGGAACCCATACGGGCTTCCGCGGGATGGCGGGTGATGGGCTTGTGGGGGAAGATGTCGATCCACACCTTACCGCCGCGCTTGATGAAACGGGTCATCGCGATACGCGCCGCCTCGATCTGATTGGACTTGATCCAACCCGCCTCTTCGGCGACGAGGCCGTACTCGCCGTACGCGATGAAGTTCCCCTTCTGCGCGCTGCCCTTCATGTTGGGGCGGTGCTGCTTTCTTCTCTTGACTCTCTTGGGGATTAACATTATTTGCCTCCTTCCGCCTTCTTTGCGGCTTTGAGGACTTCGCCCTTGTAGATCCAGCACTTGACGCCGATCATGCCGAACGTCGTGTGCGCCTCTGCAAAGCCGTAGTCGATGTCTGCGCGGAGCGTCTGAAGGGGAATGCTGCCTTCGTGATAGTGCTCGCAGCCCGCGATCTCGCGCCCGTCGAGACGGCCGCTGACCTGAATTTTGACGCCCTTGACGCCTGCGCGCATCGTTCTGCCGATCGCCTGCTTGATCGCGCGGCGGAACGCCATACGCTTTTCAAGCTGCGCCGCAACGCTCTCCGCGACGAGCTGTGCGTCTGCGTCGGGCTTGCGGACCTCGGTGATGTTGATGGAGACCTGCTTGCCCTTCGTGAGCTTGGCAAGGTCCTTCTTGATGACTTCGATCTCCGAACCGGCTTTGCCGATGAGCACGCCGGGACGGCCCGTGTACACGGTCACGACGATCCTGCCCGCCGCGCGCTCGATGAGGATGCGCGAGACAGCCGCCGCGTAGTACTTCTTCTTCAAAAAGGTGCGGATGGTGTGATCTTCCTTGAGATATGCCGCGAACTCCTTCTTATCGGCGTACCACTGCGTATCCCAGCTCTTGATGACGCCTACTCTCAAACCATGAGGATTGACTTTCTGACCCATGTTAGATTTCTCCCTCCGCTTTCTTCACGTCCAGAATCACCGTGATGTGGCTCGTTCTCTTGAGGATCGCATGACCTCTGCCCTTGGAGACGGGCTGCATTCTCTTGAGCATCGTGCCGCCGTTCGCGAAGCACTCCGCCACATACAGATCGCCTCTGTCCATGCCCTGATTGTGCTCTGCGTTCGCGACCGCGCTCATGAGCACCTTCTTGGTGGGCGCCGCGCCGCCGTTGACGCTGTGTTCGAGGATCGCCTGCGCCTCTCTCACGGACTTGCCGCGGATGAGGTCGAGCACCGTGCGTACCTTGTAGGGGGAGATGCGGACGTATTTTGCGACGGCGTAGGGGCGCGTCTCTCTGCGCTCTTCCACGCGTGCCGTCTTCTTCTTCATATTCGTCGCCATATGCTATCTCCTTACTTTTTCCCGGGCGCACTCGTCTTTGCCGTGTGCCCCTTGAACGTTCTCGTGGGAGCGAACTCGCCGAGCTTGCAGCCCACCATGTCCTCCGTTACATATACGGGAACGTGCTTGCGCCCGTCGTAAACGGCGATCGTATGTCCGACCATCTGAGGGAAGATCGTCGATGCTCTCGACCAAGTCTTAAGGACTTTCTTCTCGTTTGCCTCGTTCATCGCCTCGATGCGAGCCAACAGCTTCGCTTCGACGTAAGGCCCTTTCTTAACGCTTCTCGACATGATATCCTCCCTTAATTGATCCTCTTCAGGATGAACTTGCTCGTCGGGTTCTTCTTCTTTCTCGTCTTGTAACCGAGCGCCGGCTTGCCCCAAGGAGTCTCGGGACCGGCATGACCGACAGGCGACTTGCCTTCACCACCGCCGTGAGGGTGATCGTTGGGGTTCATGACCGAACCGCGGACGGTGGGACGGGTGCCGAGGTGACGGGTCTTGCCCGCCTTGCCGACGCGGATGATCTCGTGCTCGAGGTTGCCGACCTGACCGATGGTCGCGCGGCACACCGCGGGGATGAGACGCATCTCGCCCGAAGGCATCTTGATGGTCGCATAGTCGCCCTCGCGCGCCATGAGCTGCGCTGCGGCGCCTGCGCCTCTCGCGATCTGACCGCCGCGGCCGGGCTTCATCTCGATGTTGTGGATGACCGTACCGACGGGGATATCCGTGAGGGGTAGCGTGTTGCCGACCTTGATGTCGGCGCCTGCGCCGGAGACGACCTTGTCGCCGACGTTCAGACCGACGGGAGCGAGGATATAGCGCTTTTCGCCGTCTGCGTACGCAAGGAGCGCGATGTATGCGCTGCGGTTGGGATCGTACTGGATGCTCTTGACCGTTGCGGGAACGCCGTCTTTATTGCGCTTGTAGTCGATGATGCGGTATTTTCTCTTGTTGCCGCCGCCGATGTGACGGACGGTGATCTTGCCCGCATTGTTTCTGCCGCCCGACTTGCGCTGATCTTCGAGAAGCGAACGCTCGGGCTTCTGCTTGGAGATCTCGCCGTAAGCGGGAACCGTCATCAGACGGCGGGCGGGAGAGGTGGGTTTATATCTCTTGACTGCCATGTTCCTATCCTCCGCTTATTTACGATAACGAGTTGAAGTACTCGATGGCTTTGCTGTCCTCGTGAAGAGTGACGATCGCCTTCTTCGTGGTGGGCGTGTAGCCCTCGTATCTGCCCATTCTCTTGAGCTTGCCGGGGCAGGTGACGGTGTTCACGCTCTTGACGCGGACGCCGAACATCTTTTCGACGGCGATCTTGATCTGCGTCTTGTTGGCGGACTTTGCGACGGTGAACGTGTAGCGCTTGTCCGCGATCCCGTCGTACCCCTTCTCGGTCAGGACGGGCTTGATGATGATATCCTCGGGCGTCATTATGCGTATACCTCCTCGAGTTTCTTCACGGAGCCCTTCGTAAGCACGACGACTGCGTTCGCAACGATCTCATAAGTGCTGATCTCGGAAACGGAGATCGTGGAGAGCGTGGGAAGATTGCGCGCCGCGAGGATGACGTCCTGATCGTTTTCGTCCATGACGACGACCGTACGCTTATCCAGCTTCATTGCCTTGCGGAAGGCTTCCATCTCCTTGGTCTTGGGTGCGGAGACCTTGAGTTCGTCCACGACGAACAGCTCCCCGTCTGCGACCTTCTTGGAAAGTGCGGAGACGAGCGCCCCGCGCTTTGCGCTAACGTTCATTTTCTTGGAGAAGTCGCGGCTCTTGGGTGCGAACACCACGCCGCCCTTCGTCCACTGGGGTGCGCGGATGGAACCCTGGCGCGCACGGCCCGTGCCCTTCTGTCTCCAGGGCTTTGCACCGCCGCCGCGCACTTCCGTACGGGTGAGGGTGGATTTCGTCCCCTGACGCTGATTGCAAAGATAGGTGACGACCGCCTGGTGGATGAGGGGCTCGTTGTATTCGGCGCCGAAAACCTTGTCGGAAAGCTCGAGATCGCCGACCGCCTCTCCCTTCATGTTATATACTTTCACGTTTGCCATGATCGTTCTCCTTATGCCTTGACGCTCGTCTTCAGCGTAACGACGCTGCCCTTCGCTCCGGGGATCGCACCCTTGACGAGGATGGCGTTTCTCTGTGCGTCCACGCGCACCACTTCGAGATTCTGGATGGTGACGTTCTCGACGCCGTACTGACCTGCGAGTTTCTTGTGCTTGAAGACGCGCGAGGGGGAGCTGTTCGCACCCATGGAGCCGGGCTCCCTGTGGACAGGGCCGACGCCGTGCGTCTCTTTGAGGCGGTGCTGGTTCCAGCGCTTGATGACGCCCGTGTAACCGTGACCCTTGGTGACGCCGCTCGCATCGACCTTGTCGCCCGCGGCGAAGACGTCCGCCTTCACCTCGTCGCCGACCTTGTAACCTTCGACGCTGTCGAGGCGCACCTCTTTGAGCACCTTGCAGGGCTTGACGCCCGCCTTCTTGAACTGCCCGAGGTCGGGCTTGTTCATTGCCTTCTCCTTCGCATCGAGGAAGCCGAGCTTGAGCGCGACGTAGCCGTCGGACTCGACCGTCTTGACCTGCACCACGGGGCAGGGACCGGCCTCGATGACCGTGACGGGGATGACCTTCCCGTCCTCCGCAAAGATCTGGGTCATGCCCACTTTGCGACCGATGATTGCTTTACCCATCGTAAAGTTCACTCCTTTTTTTATTTTTCCGATACCAGCTTCAGCTTAAGTATCCGGTGTTACAGTTTTACCTTGATGTCCACGCCTGCGGGCAGGTGGATGGAATCGAGCAGTTTCGCGTTGGGGGAATAGATATCGATGATGCGCTTATAGGTGCGAAGCTCGAACTGCTCGCGGGAGTCCTTATCTTTGTGAGGGCTCCTCAAAATGGTGACGACCTCTCTCTCCGTGGGAAGCGGGATGGGACCGGAGATCTTTGCCCCGCCCTTCTGCATCGTCTCCACGATGCGGCTTGCAGCCTGATCGACGAGCTCGTGATCGTATGCCGAAAGTTTGATCCTGATTTTCTGACTTGCCATTGCTTACTCCTTCCTTTTTATACTAACTGTGAATTTGCGCGTCAACGCACCCGTGCGTATCGAGGTCATCTATCAAAAAAACACGCGTCGTTTTGCGGTGTTTTCTCGCAAAAGCCTCGGTTAGTCGCAGGAGTCGGGCTCCCACATTTGTCAGCGGAAATTATCTGCCGAGGGGCTTTCTCGCCTCGATTTTTCAGTAACTTCCCGCCTCAACCCAATACGCTCGTGTGCGCAGCAAAAGACATGCCGCTTTGACACAGCCTGTATACTATACCATCTTTTTCAAGCGAAGTCAAACGTTTGAACGATATTTTTTGCGAAAATTACCGTTTTTTTTTGGGTTATTTTGCGGTTTTGCGTCCGTCTTCCGCTATTTTGTATTTGTTCCCCTTTCCGCCACAAGATATACCTGTATTATATATAATGTATAGCGTCCGCCGCGTCCTTCAACAAAACGTTGACTTTGCGCCGCGGAGAAGGTACAATGGAGGCATGCGGTATCTTCGAAAAAAATTTGCGGCGTTTCCCGTATACGAATGGCTGGAGATCGGACTCATGCTCTGCCTGGCAGGCGGATTCCTCGACGCATACACCTTCGTGACGCGGGGCGGCGTGTTCGCCAACGCGCAGACGGGCAACATGATCCTGCTCGCCATCGGGCTCGCGGGCGGCGACGGGCTGCGGGCGCTGAGATACCTCGTGCCCATCCTCTTCTTTTTTGCGGGGGTGTTTTTGAGCGAACTTTTGCTGCGCCTCGGCAAAAAGACGCGCAGCGATTTCCGCGGGCACGGGTTCGTGCTCATCACGGAGATCGCCGTGCTCGTCGCCGTCGGGTTCCTCCCCGCGGGCGTGCCCGACATGCTCGTGAACGCGCTCGTCTCCTTTGCCGCCGCCGTACAGTTCGATAACTTCCGCCGGTTGGAGGGCAACCCCTTTGCGACCGCCTTCTGCACGGGCAACCTGCGCTCGGCGACCGAGCATGTGTTCCACGGCGTGGTGGAAAAGCGGAGAGGCGCGCTCAAAACGGCGGGCAAGTACTTTGCCGTCATCCTCGCGTTCATCGGCGGCGTGGTGGCGGGCTACTTCGCCTCCCGCGCGTTGGGGGGATACGCGGCGCTGATCGCTGCGGCGGTGCTGCTCCTCGTGCTCGCCGCCATTTTGTGCGGGTATGCCGTGCGCAGACGGCGCATCCGCGTACGCCGCCTTACGCAGGGCGAGATCCCCGCGGCGCAGGCGCTCATTTGGGAGAGCTTCACGCGGTTTGCGGCACCCATGTTCGAGGCGGAGGGCGTAGAAAACTTCCGCCGCTTCCTGTACGACGTTCCCCTTTGGGCGGAATACGAGTGGTACGGCGTGTTTGCAGGGGGCATGCTCAAGGGCGCGCTCGTGGCGAAAAAGGACGGCACGCATATCGCGGCGTTCTTTACGAGAAACGGCGAACAGCGGCGCGGCTACGGCGGCAGGCTCATGCGTTGGTATCTTGCGAACGCCGGCGCAGACAGGGTGACGGTGCACGCCTCGCCCGCGGGGCTCCCCGCCTATGCAAAGCTCGGCTTTGTTGCAACGGGCGGCGAGACAAGCGCGGACGGCATGGTGTTTATCCCCATGGAATATAAAAAATTTACCGAAAAGGAGAAACAAATATGGCAAACGAACGGACGATCAGAGTGACGGGACGCGGAGAACTGCGCGTAAAGCCCGACACGGTGCGCCTGACGCTCACCCTCGGGCGCACGGACGCAGACTACGCCGCCGCCGTGAGCGCCGCCGAGGAAGCGGCAAACGCGGCGCAGCGCGCCCTGCTGCGCGCGGGCGTAAGCGAAAAAGACGTACACGCCCTCTCGCTGCGCACCGAACCGCGCTACGAGACGGCTGCGGACGAAAACGGTGTGCGCACGCGCAAATTCACGGGGTACGCCGCCATACGGCGCATACGGGCGGAACTGAGCGCGGAACCCGCCCTATTGGGCAAGGTGCTCGCCGCCCTCGCCGAAAGCGGCGCCTCGCCCGAGATCGCTTCGGAATACGCGGTCAGAAGCGAGGAAGCGCTGCGCGGCGAACTGCTCGCCCTCGCCGTGAAGGACGCCCGCCGCCGCGCCAAGGCAATGGCAAAGGCGGCGAATGTGAAACTCGGCGACGTCCTTACGATGGAGACGGGCTTCGGCGCCCCCATCGTGCGCGCCGCGGCGCTGCGCATGGACAGCGCCGAACTGCAGCCGGAGGACATCGTCCTCTCCGACGAAGTCCGCGTCGTCTACGGGATCGAATAAAAACAAAGGGAGCCCGCCGCAAAGGCACAGTGCCCATGGGAAATTACATTCTTGCAAGAATCATATTATAGACAAAGCGAGCGGCTTCCGAAATTTGGAGCCGCTCAATATTTTATAATAAATTCAAAGATCAGAAACAGACAGCGTCAGTGGTTCATATAATCGATATATTCCATGCCCCAAACTTTGAGCGCGTCCAACACGGGCTGAAAGCTTTTGCCCATCTCGCCCAAACTGTATTCGACTTTCGGGGGAATTTGAGAATATTCCTTTCGCGTTACAAGCCCGTCTTCTTCCATTTGCTTTAATTGGCGCGACAGTGTGGCGTGCGTGATTTCGGGAAGTTGACGCTGCAACTCATTGAAACGAACGGGGCGTTCGCTCAATAAATGCAGTATGACGAGCGGCCACTTTCCCGAAAGAACTTTTTGCGCCGTTACATAAGGACATTTTCCATACATTTCTTCTTCTCGCGTCATGATCGGTTCTCCTTTACAGTATCATAAAAGATAGCGGTATCAAAAATAATCGTACTTGATTTTTCTATCGCAGTATAATAAAATGAAGCTGTCATCAGTATAACACCTGTTCTCCCGAAAGGCAAGGGAAAATGGCTGTTAT
>DBGBVX010000073.1:0-5860 GCA_048370055.1 Candidatus Gallimonas sp.
ATGCCCTGCGGGAATCGTAAGCGCTTCCGCCGTCATTTCGACCTTGTCCTCATCGAACAGCTTATGGCAGACAGAGCACTCAAAGTGTGCCTGCATACCCGCTTCGGTGCATGTTGCGGGCTTTTCTGCAATCAGCTCGCCGTATGTATGCCCTGCCGCGATCGTAAGCGCCTCCGCCGTCGTTTCGACCTTGTCTTCATCGAACAGCTTATGGCAGACGGAGCACTCATAATGTGCCTTCATGCCCGCTTCGGTACACGTTGCGGGCTTTTCTGCGATCAGCTCGCCATAGGTATGCCCTGCGGGAATAGCGACCGTCGCCGCGACGAGCGTTTTGCCGTCGTAATGATAGGTATATACGCTGCTGCCCGCCGTCGTGCACGTTGCCGCCGCGGTCGCAACGGTATACTTGCCGTCCGTCGCCGTCTCGGCGATGTTTTCATCCGTGAGCGCGGGGAGCGCCATCGTCGTCGTATGACCCTCGGTGCCCTCTGCGCAAACCGAACACGTTGCCGTAGCCACGCCGGCAGCCTCCGCCGTGGGCGCGGTCGTTACCTCATAAGCGCCGTATGTATGCGTATGCGCGGGCGGCGTGGGCTCGTTCTGCGTCCAATGCGCGGTGAGCGTGATATCCCCCGTGACCGTATCCGTTTCAAATACCCATTCGACCTCCCCGTTGTACCAACCCGCAAACGTATATCCGTCGCGCGTAGGTTCGTTGGGTTCTGCCAACAAACTGTTCTCGTCCACCTCGATCGTGGTGCTCTGCGTCGTGCCGTCGTTATAATCGTAGGTGACCCTGTACCGGGTCCCTCCGCAGGCGACAAGCGCAAACGCAAGGCAACACGCCAAAAGCGTAAGAAGGAACACTTTCAAAATGTTACTCTTTTTCATAGCACTTCCCCTTATAGTAGTTTTTGTATCTACATTATATCATTTACCCCCCCGTATGTCAAGTTCTTAGAGTTGATTTTCCTCAAAACATGCAAAAAATTTCCATTGTAAATACATCTTATTATCAAAATATACAACAAAAATCCCGCCTTCCGCGGCGATACGCGGAAGGCGGGAAAATGAGATTATTCAGGTTGACCGGGAGCTCAGAATTTATCCGCAAGGGAGAACGTGAAGGTGTGCTCCTCGCTGCCGTAGTGCTCGTTGGCGACCCACATGACCGTTTTATCGGTGAGGTTATACACAACGGAGTGCACGGTGATGCCGTTGCTGTCGTCGTTGTTCCAACCTCTTCTGCCGACGGAGGCGAGGATATTCATTGCCGCCTGCTCGTTTTCGACCACGCCGTTTGTTGCGGCAAGCTGCTCGTAGATATGCACGTAGCGGTCGTACCCCGGCTTGAGCAAATCCGCTTCCTCGTTATTGACGTCGGGATCGTCCGCGCCGTAATAATCGGGCTGCAGGATAAAGTTGGTGATCCATTGATAGCTTGCCGCCCCTTCGCGCGAGCCGATATGCGCGTCGTCATCGTTATAAATGACGTGCAGTTCGCGCTTGGAGCCGTCGTTATCGGTGGAATCGGTGCCGTTCGTCCACTCGAGGATGGCGCTGTTCCCCTCGGCGTCCGCGATCATATAGTGGAAGGACGTCTGCGCCGAATCGTGCATATCGTATTGTCTGATCATCTCGACCGCCTGATCCACCGTGGAGCAGTAATCGAGGATCATGCGCATCATCGTGGTGGAAGTGATATCGCCGAGCTTATCTTCCCGATCCGTCTGCTGATCGGTGGCGACCGTTTCCGCGCCCTGATAGCTCATGAAGATGCCGCAGCTCAGCCCCATCTCGTTGACGCCGTCGAGCGGCGCATAGGGCGCGGCAAGGCAGGTGATCTTATTCATGAGCCCCTCGACGTCGCGATCGGTCTCCATGCCCAAGAACTGCAGATCGACCGTGCTGACCGAGGCATAGCGCCCGTTCCCGGGCTCGGTGAATACAAGCGCCGTATTCGTCTGCGCAAAATCGTAGTTGCGGGCAAAGAGCACGTCGCCGTCGGGCGTGGTCGCCGTAAAGGCGGAGCAGGCGATCTCGCTCTGTTCGATGGTCATATCGATGAGCCCGCGCGTGATACTGTTTGTGATGAACGAGATGAGCTCTTCATCGCTCGACGCGCCGCCCTGCGCAAGGAAATCGTCGAAATAAAAATCGCCCGAGACATCCATGCGGTACACCGCGCCGTCCTGATGGGTGGGGTCGCGGTCGACGAGTTTGCGGAAGCTCGATACCGTGGAGATCTCGTGCCGCCAAACGATCGCAGCTGCCCCGACGACGGCGCACAACACGATGAGGATCGCGCACAGCACGATCGCGAGGATCTTCACCCATTTGGGCGTACGTTTTCTGACTCTTTCTTGACTCATTGTCTCTCCTTTTGACGCCCCGCCGCTTTCTTCGGCGGAGCCGGCGCGCCGCATGTACGCGGTCGGCGCCGTCACGTTCACTTTGTGACTGAACTTGCGCATTATATCACTTTGCCCCGCAAATGTCAAGAAAATTTATGACATTTCCCCGACCGCGCGCAAACGCGCCAAAAATACGGCAGACGGCGCGCCGCAGACGACTGCGGCGTGATATGGTAATAGAGCGACGGGAAAAGGAAGGGATGTATGACGATCTTACAATACCTGAGCGCGTTCCGTCTGTTCGGCGGGGACGTGCTCGTGCTTGGGTTGGCGGTGACCATTCTCGTATCCGTCCTCAAAAAGACGGTGCTGAAAAACGCCTCCAAAAAGCTGTTCGTATTCGCGCCCTTTGTATTGGGGACGGTTTTGTTTGCGGCGTACAGGTGCCTTGCGGAGCTCTCCGCGGCGCCGCTGACGAGCGACGTTGCCGCCACGTTCGAAGGCGGTTTCGCCTGCGGATGCGCCGCAACGCTGTACTATGTGGTATACGAACAGTTCCTCCGCGTAAAGCAGAGCGGCGGGAGCGGGGCGGGAGCAGACGCGTACACGCCCCCCGAAAACGCGGCTGCGCAAACGCCCGCCGCGGACATGGTACCCACAGACTGCGCCGGACAGGAACCGCTCCGCGCGCTGCTGAAGCCGTTCGTCTCCTCCGAGACGGCGGCGCAGGCGGCGGAAGCGATCTGCTCGGGACAGGGCGCGATGACGAAAGAGGCGTTCTCCGCCTTTGTAAAGGAGACGCTCGCGCGGTACATGCCCGCCCTCGGAGAGACGGAGCGCGCAACGCTCGCGGCGGTGATCGAGAGCGCCGCCGGCGTGCAAAGCTGATTTTCCCGCACGGAGTCCGCCGCAAATGCGGCGGGCTCTTTTTTTATAAAAATTTTTCAGCGGAGAAAAATTTCCCCCGCTTTTCCGCATACTGCCCGTGTATGAAACAAGTGAACGCAAACCTCAAAGAGAGTGCCGCGGCGCTGAAAAAGCTGCTCCCCGCCGAGGACATTCTGCAATTTGCCTTTACGGACGGCGCGGGGCGGGAGATCGTATGTTTTTTTGCGGACGCCATCACCGATAAGGATCTTTTGGGCGAACAGGTGTTCCGTCCGCTCATGGGATACGCGGGCGAGGCGGAGGCGGAGAGCCTCGCCGCGCATGTGATCGCGCCCGAAGTGCGCACGGAGCGCGTCCTCGGCAAGCTCGCGGCGGAGGTGCTCGCGGGCAATCCCGTGCTCGTTTGGGAGGGCATGGACGCGGGGCTCATCGTCGGCACGAAAAAAGTGCCCGCGCGCGCCGTGACCGAGCCGCCCACCGACGTTGCCATCAAGGGCCCGCGCGAGGGATTCGTGGAGGACGTAAAACTCAACACGGCGCTCGTGCGCAAGCGCCTGAAAACGGGCGAGCTCAAAATAGAGTTCCTGACGGTGGGACGGCGTTCGCAGACGAGCGTCGCCCTGTGCTGGCTGGAGGGCACGAGCGTACAGAGTACGGTGGACGCGATCCGCGAAAAGCTCTCCGCCATCGACATCGACGCCGTGCCCGATTCTTCCTATCTTGCCAAATTCCTCTCGGGGCGCCCCTATTCGATCGTAAAACAGGTGGGCACGACGGAAAAGCCGGACATCTTCTGCGCCAAGATCGCCGAAGGGCGGGTGGGGATCCTTGCGGACGGTTCCCCCATCGCGCTCACGCTGCCCTATATGCTGATCGAGGATTTCCAATCGGGCGAGGACTACTTCGTGCCCGCCGCCCGCGCCACCTTTACGCGGTTTTTGCGGCTGTTCGCGCTGCTCGTCGCCGTATACCTGCCCGCGTTCTACATCGCCTCGCAGCTCTTCAAACTACAGCTCCTGCCCGTAAAACTGCTGCTGACGATCGCGGGGAGCATTCAGGACATCCCCCTCTCGCCTTCGTCGGAGATGCTCCTCGTACTCCTCGTATTGGAGGTGCTCAACGAGGCGAGCATCCGCATGCCCAAGTATGTGGGCATGGCGCTCTCGGTGGTGGGCGCGCTTGTGCTCGGCGAGACGGCGGTGAGCGCGGGATTCGTCTCCACGCCCGCCATCATTATCATCGCGTTCAGCGGCATCGGGCTTTACGCCGTGCCCAACCTCATCGAGGAGACGAGCGTGCTGCGCCTTGCCATGCTCCTTGTGGCGGGGAGCGTGGGCACTTACGGGATCATCCTCCTCTCGGCGCTCGTGCTCGTATATCTCGTCTCGACGGAGAACTACGGCGTGCCGCTCGCCGCGCCCTTCGCGCCCTTTATCCGCCGCGACCTGAAAGATTCGCTCATCAAATACAACCTCGCTTCACTGAAAACGCGCCCCGCCGCACTCGGCAGCCCCAACAAAAGGAGGCAGAAATGAAACTTTCGGCAAGACAGATCTGCTTCTTCCTCGCCGCCGTGGCACCCGCGGGGAAGCTCGTGCTCATGCCCTCCCTCCTTGCCGCGCGGTCGGGGAACGACCTGCTGCTGCCCGTCCTCGCGCAGGTTGCCGTGCAGGCGGCGCTCGTGTTCGCCGTGCTCCTGTTGGCGCGGGACGGGCGCACCGTGTACGCGATGCTCGCGGACATGGTAGGGTCGTTTTTTGCAAAGGCGCTGTGTATTCTGTTCGCGGCGTTCCTTCTGTTCGCCGCCTTCGTGCCCCTTGTGGAACAAAAGCTCCTCGTACAGAGCCTGTTTTACGACACGCTGCCCTCCTATGTGGCGTTCACGCCCTTTTTCCTCTTTTCGGCGTACCTGTGCGCCAAACCGCTCGCCTCTTTGGGAAAAGTGTGGGATGTGCTCGCGCCCGTGTTTTTGGTCGGGCTAGCCGGCGTGCTCCTTCTTTCGGTCGGCAGCGCGGACTTCGGCGCGCTCGCGCCCGCGGGCGCCGCGGGCGCGGAAGGGTTCGGGCGCGGGCTTGCATACTCGACGGGATGGTTCTTCGAAGCGGCGCTCCTTCTGCCCCTCGTGGGGAAATTCGAGTACAAAAAGGGACTCGCATGGAAAGGCGCGCTCTGTTCCCTGTTCGGCGGCGCGCTCCTGCTGCTGTTCCTCGCCGTCTATTACGGCGTCTTTCAGGAGATCGCGGTGACGCAGCTGTTCGCCTTCGCGCACATGAGCAAATATTTTTCGGGCATCACGGCGCTGGGGCGCATCGACTATCTGTTCATCTTCGCCATCGCCTTTGTGATGACCTTTTACGCGGCAATGCCCATACATGCGGCGGCGGAGACGGTGACGGACGCGTTCGGCAGAAAAAAGCCGCTTTCGGTCTCCCTCTCCATCGCATGCAACGCGGCACTGTTCGCGCTCCTGCTCGCGTTCAACTTTGCGCCCTCCGAGACGGTTTCGGCGATCACGGAGCGCCTCTTCTGGCTGTTCCCCGCCGTCGTCGGCGGCGCGCCCCTGCTGCTGTGGGCGGCGCGCGGGATCACGCGCCGTACCCAAAGGAGAAACTATG
>DBGBVX010000074.1:0-8939 GCA_048370055.1 Candidatus Gallimonas sp.
GAATCCTGATGCGTGAGCGATCCGTTGTATTGCAATGCAGAGGTTTCGCTCGTGATCCTGTACTCCCAACGCATAAGGCTGTAACCGCTGCGCGAAGCATAGTTCGTGAGCATGTTCAAATCGGCGATCGATTCGCCGTAATGCAATGTGATCAGAATCGCGTTCTGCCCTACGAGAATAAATTCTTCCCGAAGCGTATCTCTGTAAGCATTGTTCAACTGATCAATATAACCCTGAACATAAGAGACGTCGTTAAGCTGTCCGGATCCGACGCCGTTTTGGTAATCGAAGCGGAAGGTATAGGTGACGGTTTTATCGAGCACGAGCGACCACGGATACTCCTCCGTGTTGCTCACCTGCGAATTGATCAGATAAGTGCCGCCGCCCACGTTCGCGCTCGGAGAAAAGACGTTCAGAAGATTCGAAGATACTGCCGTACCGTCCTGTCCGTTGATATATTCCTTGGAAATATAGACGAACTGATAGCCGCTTGACAGCGCGCTTATTTCAAAATCGAGAACGATCTTACCTGCTACCTTGAAGTTTTGCAGAACGTTAATTCGCCCGTTCGTGAAAATCTCGTCGGAAAGCGCGATCGTGCCTTTTTCCCCTCCGAGGTTCAGAACGCTCGTTGCGCTAGAAAGGTATATGCCGTACGCTCTTCCGCCGCTCCCTGTGTTTCCCGAAATTGTGCCGCCGTTAAAGTTCAGCGTTGCATTGGATTGAACGTAGATCGCACCGCTCGCGCTCGTATTGGAGACGATCTCCCCGCCGTTGATCGTGGCGGAGGAGCCCGAACCTATGTAGAGAGCTCCTGCCTCCGCTCCGTTTGTATTGTTGCGAAGGCGCACCTCGCTGTTTTGTATGTAAGACGCGCCGTTGATCGCCGTGACCAATGCCACGCCCGAGGAAGTCGCTTTATTTCCGTCGAGTACAAAATAGCAGCCGTTTTTCCCTTCAAGGGTGAGCGTGACATCGCTGCCCGTCACTTGCAGCACGGCAGGGTTCGTCATTCCGCCATATTCAAAACTGCTCGCCACGAACAGCGAAATATCCGACGTTCCCGCGGGGCGGATGGTGAGCGTTTTGTTGACCGTAATGGGCTGCGTGATCGTGAGATTTTGGCTGATCTCGATGATATTGCCGCTCTCAGCCGCAGCCACCGCGTCTTCCAACGTTTTATAGCTGCCGCGCAGCGTTGAACCATCAGACGCATACACCGAAACAACATCGGAACTGCTTTCAATCAGTTGAATGCGGAGCGCGTCATCGTTGGTGCTAAAACGATAGTCTGTACTATCGAACAGGAATTTGTTGATCTGACTTCCGGCTCCGCTGATCAGATCGACGTCGTTCCATTTTTCAATATCGTCGGGATTTTCTGTATTGATAGTAACGAGCGCCGCCACACCGCTGCAAGAAAGGTTCCCACTTACAGAAATAGGCGCAACGGTGAAATTAGAAGAGGAAGGATTTTCAATATACGGGAAATTGAAAGAGACATTATTCGAGCTGTCGACCTGCGCTCCACCGCTCAGCCGAAGGAGTGCGCTGTCCCTGATGGTATACTGAGTCGAATTGCTTGTGAAATAAATCCCATCGCCACGCTTACTCGCTCGATCACCGAATGTTCCCGCCTCAGTCCCTGCATTGTATGCACGGTTATTCGTGACGAGCCCTCCCGACATCGATACGTACGTTAAACCAGCGCTGTTCGTTGTATAAACAGCAATCCCTCCGCCGTATAACGCCTCGTTCTCAGTGATTGTACCCCCTGTTATTTCGGCATAACTGCCGGTAAACTGCGTACCTGTTCCAACACAGATGCCGCCGCCGTAGCCGCCCGTCCAGTTGTTGGAAATAGTACCGTTCTTTAATTTTATTTCGGCACCCGTATGACCTTGAACGCCACCGCCATCTGCGCCCAAACGCGTTGGATTGGCATCCATGTTGCCTAAAGTACCGTGATTAAAAGAAATTTCACCCCCATCGATCTCGAGAGAGCTCCCGTTTCCCGATACGGCAACACCCGCACCGCTCGCACAATATACATTTGGATATGTACCAAGAGCATTGCGCGTAACTCTCCCGCCATTTAACTTAAACGTTCCGCTTACATACACACCGCCGCCCGAGGAGTTCGTTTCATCCCCTTCCTCTGTAACAGCACACAGTGAGACCTCGCCGCCCTCCATATTTAGCGTACCAAATACGCCGATACCGCCGCCGATACCGTTTCCCGCGCGCGTTTCGTGGTTGGTGATCTTAACGCCGCTGTACATATTCAGCGTTGCGCCGCTCTGCACTTCTACCAAAGCATGCGGATTAACGGTTTCTCTTTCCCAAATATAACTACCCGAAACGGTATACGACTGCGCATAAACGCCCGCGTTGGTGTATTGCGTTCTCTGCGATACGTCCTCCCCGTCGAGGAAATAAAGCTCGTAATTTGTTGCAGTCCCCTCCGTCCACACGGCGCCGCCATCGAAGATGAGCTCGTTCGCGCCCTGCGTAAAGGTGCGTTTTTCCGACGTTCCGCCGCCAAGATCTACATTAATAGTTCCGCCGCCGAGGTTTGCCGTACCGTTGATAAGGATATATGCGTTATTTTGTCCGCTTTCGCTACCGTTTGCAGTTTTCTTGAATGTTGTTTTTCCGAAAGAAAGCCATGTAACATTATTTCTCAATGTGATGGCAACAGGGTCAGGATCGTCATAGTCAGGATCGCTTGTAAACCCCGTCGTGTCTTTACCGCTTGCATTGTAGAATACATAAACGGTATTCGGAGTATCCGGATTCGCGCAACTGCTGTAACTGCTGACCGGAACAAACTGCGCGGAAACGACCACGCCGCCGGAAACGGGTGCATCTGTAATACCATTATCGTAAATAACGCTGCCGTTGTTGGTGAGCGTGCCGCCGTTGACCACGAGCCCGCTCGCAGTCCCGTTGCCCTTGATAAAGAGCGCGCCGCCCGCGCTGACGGTAAAATCGCCCTCGGACACTTCCGCGCCCACGTTGAGCACACCGCCCTGCGAAGCGTCGTGGTTGAAGGAGCCGTTGACAACAACGCCCTTGCTTTCGAGCGCCTCGTTCGAAGCCTCGGCATTGAGCGCGTTCACCGTTCCGTTATTGAGGAAGGTATCGTTTATGGTGAGCGTGCCGTACACGTTGAGAACGGGCTTAGACGACTCGCTCGATTTGAGTTCGACGGGCAGATCGAAGATGACTTCCGCCTGCGCCGCGATCGTCACCTCGCCCGTGATCTGCAAGGTTCCCTCCTTCGTGTTGAAAGGATTGTCGCTTGCGCCTTCCACGACAAAACGGATGCGCTTGCCCGCCTCTACGTTGAGCTCGCTAAGATTGACGGTTTCCGCGCTCAATCCGACCGTGGTGATCGTCTCGAAGTCGTTCGCCGCCGCGTCTACCTCAGCTTTGATCTCTTCCGTACTATCCACAGCGCTGACGGGAATCTCCCCGTTCCCGCGCGGGCGGAAAACGCTCCACAGCGCGCACGAGACGGTGACTGCAAGCACAAGAAAAAGAACGACGATCGCTCTGAATTTCGTTTTTGAAGTAAATTTCATACCTTACCCCTGATATACCGAAATTTTCGTATCTTCCGCGCAGCCGAGTGCGGCGACCGCACCCTCCGCGCGTGATCGCTTCCCCCGCGCCGCGGGAAAAGCCGTATGAAAAAACTCAAATTTTACATCCCCTTTCGGGGCAAACACCTTCCTTTTGTAAGGAAGGTGACGTTGCGTTTATTTTTCCGACTGCGCCGCGGCGGCTTCCTGCGCGGCGGGCGATCCATCCTCTTTGAGAACGATCGCCCTTCCCCCCGTGAGCAGGATCATCTTGAGCGCGCTGAGGTTGAAGGCGTTCGCCGTGACGACGAGGCTGCGCTCGAGCGTGTTCTTGCCCACGACGCGGAACCCCGTCGCGTCCTCGGCGACGAGCTTTTTGCGCTTGAGCGCCGCGAGGTTGACGCGCACGCCGTCGGGGAAGTGTTCGGAGAGCGTGCTCACCGCCACGGAGACGATCTTTTCATCCCCCTCCTGCGGCGGGACGAGCTTGACTTCGGACATCGCGCGCGCCTCGTCGTCGGCAAGCACGCCGACGTCCTGCACGTTGATGCGCTCGACGAGCAGCTCCGCCTTTCCCGCCTTGGTGAGCGCGTTGCCGCCGCGGGCGAGCACATACGTTGCGTACCCGAGCGGCTGATGGCTGCGTTTGGGAAGCAGCCCCGCCTGCCGCACGACTTCCTCCGCGAACTTCATCGCGTATTTTCTGCTGCGGTCGGAGCGCACGGTCAGCTCGAGCGGCGTCTGCGCCGCCCACTTCTTCTGCGTGCGGCGATGGTGATATGTACGCTGTTCGTAGGCGTCGGGATCGAGGCAGAAATATACGCGCAGCAGGTTTCCGCGCGCCGTCACGCGGACGAGCTCCTGCTTTTTATAGCGGAAGAGCGCCTCGCGCCGCGTAAACCGCACGCGCACGCCGCGGAATCCGAGCAGATACCCGCAGAGCGCGGTGAACGTGGCTTTGTTGGCTTTCGACCCCTCTTTGAGCGACTTCAAAAAGCTCTTCGGGTGCGGGACGGACGCCGCCTCGGCAGGCAGGAACACCTGCGGGCGCTTTTCCGCCTCGGGCGTAAAGGGCAGCGGAACGTTCCACTTCGCATACACCTTTACGTTCTCGCGCGGCATGGTGGAGATGAGCGCGGGGCGCGTGCACGCCTTATCGAAAAACCACCCGCCGAAGATGCACCCCGGCTTTTCCGCCTTGGGCATGATGACGAGCTGACTCCTGCGCCTGTGGATTGGCTTCACGGGCGCGCCGCCCTGCGTATCGAACGTGATGGTGTGATAGCCGAAAAGATTTACGATGTGAGCCATAACGATCTCCCCTTATATCCGTTTTTCCGCCCCGAACGCACGGGCGGAGCGCCGCGGGCTGCCGCCCGCCGCGCACGCCTTATACGTTCAAGAACAATACTCTAAACATTTAATTGCTTTATAAGAAAATTCCACACCCCCCCCCCGTGAAAATGTCAATACTTTTTTTCAAAAATCTTTGTCTTTCGAGAAAAATTTCTGTTCGGAAAAGGAAAGCATGCTTTTGTTTTCCGGATATCGGCATTTTGCACGGGGGGAGGGGTGCGAAAGCTCGCCTCACGATACCTGCAAACTATCTTTATTATAATGCAGCGTTGCGATTTTGTGAAGATGTATAACCTGTGTTTCTTGCAATCGTAACCAATTCGTAACCGTCATCGGCGCTTTTTTCGTATAAAATAATACAATAGTAACAATATTTTCCAATTCTTTCCCCATCCGTTTGAAAACGATATTGCAAAGAGTCGGCAATTATGCTATACTTGTTACAAACTTATTGATAAAAAAGGGGCGAATATCTTGCAGGAAGTAACGCAACGAACGCTCGTGTTCGTCGAGGACGACACCGCCCTCCTTGACCGGCTCACGGCTTACTTTGCCGAAAAACACAATACGGTGCACGCCGCGTCCACGCTGACGGACGCACGCAGGCTGCTCACCGAGATCAAAAACATCGACGCGATCATCCTCGACGTGATCCTGCCCGACGGCACGGGGCTCGATCTGCTGCGCGAGGCGGGCGATCTTCCGCCCGTCATCATCCTCTCCGACCTCTCCGCCGAGGAGGATATGCTCGAGGGGTTCAGCTTAGGCGCGACCGACTATGTGCCCAAGCCGTGCTCCCCGCGCCTTTTGGAGGCGCGCATCGCGCTGCGGCTCCTGCGCAGACCCGAGTCGAGCGTGACCGTGCACGGGCTGACCGTGGACGCGAGCGAACGCACGGTGTTTTACGAAGGACAAGCCGTACCGCTGACGGCGAGCGAGTTCAACGTGCTCTATTTCCTCGTATCCAACGCGGGAAAGTATTTTACCGCGCAGGAGATCTACGAAAAAGTGTGGGGCGCGCCGAGCATGCAGACGACGACCATCAAGCGCCACCTCTCCACGCTCCGTCAGAAGCTCAAAAACGTCGCGCCCGATAAAACGCTCGTCGTGACGGAATTCGGCAAGGGATACTGCTTCCCCAAGGAGGAGACCTCATGACGAAATCGACGCTCTTCCGCATCCTCTCCGTACTTCTGACGGCGCTTTCCTCCATCGCCTTGGCGCTTGCGCTCTCCTTCGGGGTGCGGGGCGTGGAGCAGGCGCCGCGCACGCAAGGGATCGCGGGGACGGACGGGAAGGAACTTGCCGCCTACTCCATCCTCGATCTCTCCTCGTGCAGCGCCGTCGCCTATGCGAATTATACGCCGGACGAATTCCTCATCCCGAACAGCGAGATCGCGGGAACGCCCGTCGCGCTCGGCGAGCACAGGGCGGAGGCGAAACGGGGCACCTATGTGTTCGTGTTCCTCAACCTCGACCCGAACTCCGCAACGTTTACGGAGGACGCGGATTCCCTCGGAAAATTTCTCTACGGCGACAAGAGCTGGCACTTTACCCTGCATCTGCCCGCCGTGTGGTCGGCTTGTAACATCTATGTGGACGACGCGCTGATGGCGCGCGTAGGCGAGATCTCGGATTACGACTTTTCCGACTACGGCGACGTTACGGGCAGGACGGAAACGCACGCCTCGAACACGCAGTCGCTCTTTCTCGACCTCTCCTTTTACAGCGGCAGAACCTCCATCGCGGCGTACCCCGACCGCCTGAGCGCGGCGCAGGTGATCACCATACATTACGAGACGGAGACCTCCTTTGCCGGCATGGACGACATGCCCGTCATCGGAACGGATTCCGCCGTGCGAAGGACGGTCTCGCGCGACGTTTCCCTGCTCTCCGCCTTTGCCGCCATCGCCGCGGTGTCCATCTTCCTCTGCATTTTCCTGTGCCTCATCAAGCACACCGCCGAGTTTATCCCCGAGGCGTTCATCTCGCTCGGCATCTTCGGCATCATGGTTTTTAACTTTGCGCTCACGGGCGAGGCGCTCCTGCCTTCGCTCTGCCGCGGGTTCTCCTTTGCGGCGTTCTCCTTCGTCATCGCCGCGGCGCTCCTGCCGCTCGACTACAAAATCGGCAAGTTCCCCGTATCCGCCCCCTTCATTTTTTTGGGGCTCTTGGGGAGCGTTGCCGGACTCATCGCGCCCTTTGTTCCCGCAGCCGTCGCCGCCGCGCTGCGCGTTTTCCGCTTCGCCGCGGTATGCGCCGACGCCCTTGCCGTCATCGCGCTCGCATTCACCTGCGCCACGTCTCCCGAGTGGCGGCTGAGAAAACTGCTGACGCCAACGATCGCCGCCGTCGCCGCGCTTTGCGGGATATTTTTCCCCGATCCCACACTCGTTGTGGAATCGGCAATCTTTTGGCTGCTCGCAGCGGTGCTCATCACAGGCATCTTCGTCAATCTCGGCACCTTTATCGAGATCGAACGGCGCAACGAATATCTGACCCACAACCTCCAAACGGAGGCAGCGCGACAGACGGAGGACCTGCGCGCCGTGATCGACGAACGCGACACCATTTTAAGGTTTGTCTCGCACGATCTGAAAAAGCCCGTCATGAGCATGCAGCGCTTTCTTTCCACCCTGCGCGAGCGGGAGAAGGACGGCGAACAGATCAAGGCGATCGACATCGTGCGGCGCAAGAACGACGATCTGAAACTTGCCTTCGACGAACTCAACAAGTACGCCAAGAACAACTACGTTGCGGAGCGCTCCACGGTGTTCGACGTGCGCGAGGCGATCTCTTCCGTATACAAGAGCCTCTCGCCCGACTGCGAGGCGAACGGCATACACCTCCTCCGCACGGACGAATTTCCCGTGCGCGTGTTCGCGAAGCGGGCGTGCCTGATAAACGTGCTCAACAACCTCGTGATGAACGCCATCGAGCACGCGGAGTGCAGCGAGATCGTGCTCTCCGCCGTCCGCAGGAAGGGACGGTGCCTCATCACCGTGGAGGACAACGGCAAGGGCATCCGCGCGGACGACGATCCCTTCGCCGCCTATGTGACGGAGGGCGCCAACGGCGAAAACCTCGGGCTCGGACTGTACATCTGCCGCAGCCTCATCCACTCCATGAGCGGCACGCTCGACTACGACTACCGCGAAGGACGGCTTGTGTTCACCATCTCCCTGCCCATATCGTGACCGTAATACATGCCCTCGGACATGGCTGCGCCATTTTTCCGCCGTAGCGGACATGGGTACCCGAAAAACAAAAAAAAATACGGGCTTCGGAACAACGTTCCGAAGCCCTTTTTTGCGCCACTCTTTCAGCAGTATGCTGCAAGCATATCGTACAGCGTGATATAGAACTCTCCGAGGTAGGCGCGCGCGAGCGTATCGGCGGAATACGCCGCAAGGCGCGCCTCGGGGTCGTCGGTCGACTGCATGTAGTAGTTGCGCACGACGAGAAAACGCTGCGACGGCACGAGGTTGTAGTTGGGGTTCTCGGGATAGCGGTAAGGTCCGTTCTCGTCCCCCTCCGAGCCGAGCGCCTCGTAGGCGAGCTGAAAATCGAGATCCTCCTTAACGGCGGCGATCTCCGCCTGCGCCTCCGCGTCGACGCGCGCCTCGGTGAGCGCGTAAAAGCTGTTGCGCGCCATATCGTTCGCGACGAGCATGGAAAGATACTCCGCTTTTCTCTCCGCGGCGCGCGCAAGGATCTCGTTCTTCTTCTGCTGCGCCTCCCGCACCATGGCGACCTGCACCGCGTTGAGATCGCTGTACTCGGGATCGGTGAGATCGACGATATCGATGGTCATGCCCGCCCCCTCCCGCGCCTGCGCGAAACAAGTTTCATACCCTGTCCTCCTTGCGGACGCTCAGCGCGACCGCCCCGATGCGGAAATCTTCCTGCGCCGCCCTGACGGTGAGCGTGACGCACTCCCCGCGCACGGCGAACGGGAGAAGGACGCGCGCGTTCGCCGCGCCCTCCGCCGCCGCG
>DBGBVX010000075.1:0-10550 GCA_048370055.1 Candidatus Gallimonas sp.
AAACGCATTGCAGACCAATTTATCGGTAAATTCACTTCCCGTAAGGAGCTCCTCATATGTTCCATGGAAATGAATGTTGTAAACGCCGCTCGAATTATTCACATAGATATACACGACGTCGTCACCCGTGCGGCGCTCGTAAACGATGCAGCCGTTATCCGAGAACAGTTCATCGAAATCCCCTTCGCGGAACGGTACAAGTTCTTTTCTGAGCGCGCCCAACCTTCTGTAGAACGCTCTGAGTTCCTCATCGGTATTCACCCAATCATAGCAGCCGCGGCAGAACGGGTCAAGATAGCCCTGCATGGCGTTCTCGTCGCCGTAATAGATGCACGGCACGCCGGGAAGCGTAAATTGGAGGACGGCAGCCATTTTCAGCTTTTTCTTCGCCTGCGCAACTTCTTCCTCGTTCATCGAGGTTACAGCCATCTCGTCCTTGTTGGCGCATGTCTTTCCGCCAAGTACGGTGAGGATACGCGGCGTATCGTGCGTACCGAGAATATTCATCAGACAGTCGAGCGTCTGCTTGGGGTAATTATCGATCAGCATATACAGCGTTTCGCGGAGCTGCGAAGTGTTGCCGGACTGCACATAACTGATGATCGCGTCTTTCAGCGGGTAATTCATCACGCTGTCGAGCTCATAGCCCTGCAGATACTGCCTGCGTTCGCTGTATGCGATCTTATTGGAGGCGTCCTCCCAAACTTCGCCGATGACAACTGCGTCAGGCGTCTGTTCCTTGACGGCGGCGCGCAGCTTTTGCAGGAAAAAATCGGGAAGTTCATCGGCGACATCGAGCCGATAGCCGCCGATCCCGCGGCGCAGCCACGTTTTCAGCACGCCGTTTTCTCCGAATACAAACTCCTGATAGGAAGCCGACTGCTCGTTGACGGCGGGAAGCGTATCGATTCCCCACCAACTATCGTAAGATTCCGGATAGTTGCGGAAATGATACCATTCGTAATAGGGCGAATCTTTCGACTGAAACGCGCCGATACTGTCGTACCGCCCGTAGCGGTTGAAATAGCGGCTGTCCGCGCCCGTATGGTTGAGGACCGCGTCCAAAATAATGCGGATCCCGCGCTTTTTCGCCTCCGCGACGAGCCTGTCGAGATCGGCATCCGTCCCGAGCTGACCATCGACCTTGAGATAATCTCCCGTATCGTAGCGATGATTGGAGTAGGCCTCGAAAATCGGGTTCAGATAGATGACCGTGACGCCGAGCTCTTTGAGATAATCAAGTTTTTCGGTGATGCCGTTGAGATTCCCGCCGAAAAAGTCGTTGTTCAGGACCTTCCCGTATTCGTTCGGGCGGTACGTCGGCATGCCGCCCCAATCGTTGCGGCGCACTTTCCAATCAGCGATGGGCAGTTCCCCGACCTTGTTGAACCGATCAGGAAATATCTGATACATCACGCCGCCCTTCATCCATTCGGGCGTTTGATAATGTTCCTCGTACACGGTGATCTGCCACGTCCGCATATCAGCCGCCTTTGCCGACATGACGCCGTCGCGCCATCTACCGCAGCCGAAATACTCGACGCCGACGCGGAAATAATAGAAATACAACCCGATCTGATTGAACCGCAGGGAAACGAAAAATCCGTTCTCCATGCGCTGCATGGAGAGCGCTTTCCGCTCCTTTCCGTCCTGAAAAAAGACAAAACTTGCGTCTAGATCGTGCGGCATATCGCCGTTCCCGTTCCAATAGATACGGAACGTCACGACGGAGCCGCGCGCGAAGGCGCCCGTTTGGCTCTTACAGGCTTTATTCAGTGGATTGTAATAAAATTGCATGTGCGTATCTCTCTCGGAGCCGTGCTCCATAAATCTTCCTGCAAATTATTTGACAGGTTTCAGATTCCAAATATCTTTCGCGTACTCGCGGATACTTCTGTCCGCCGAGAAATATCCCGCGGCGGCGATGTTCATGAGCGATTTTTTGTTCCATGTCGTCTTATCGCGTCTGTACAGGTCGCTCATCGCGCTCTGCGTCCGCGAATAAGATTCGTAATCGGCAAGGCACATATACGGGTCTGCAACGGGCGAATTGCGCAGCAGATAATTTGCGATATCCGCAAACGACGTGCCGTTAAATCCGACGATGAGCGACTCGATGATCTTGCGCATACCGTAATCTTTGTTATAATATGCGCTTGAATTATACCCGCGCGACCATATTTCGTTGACCTCGTCGGCAGTGAGGCCGAAAATGAAAATGTTGTCCTCCCCTGCCTGCTCCGTCATTTCAACGTTCGCGCCGTCGAGCGTTCCGATGGTGAGCGCACCGTTGATCATGAACTTCATGTTGCCCGTGCCGCTCGCTTCCTTTCCCGCCAAAGAGATCTGTTCGGAAATTTCGCTTGCAGGCATGAGCGCCTCGGACATCGTGACGTTGTAATTTTCCATGTACACGACGTTGAGTTTCTCATTGATCTTGGGATTTCTGCGGATATCCTCGGCAAGGAAACAGATGAGCTTGATGATCTGTTTTGCCATCTCATAGCCCGCGGCGGCCTTCGCGCCGAAAATGTAAGTCTTGGGCTGAATGTCGAGATCAGGATTTTCGCGCAGCGCATTGTAATCGGCGATGATATGCAGCACGTTCAAAAGCTGACGCTTGTACTCGTGCATGCGCTTTGCCTGCACGTCGAAGAGCGTATCCGGATCGAGAACGATCCCCTGATGTTTTTTGGCAAACGCAGCAAACTGCCGCTTTTTGATCGCCTTGATCTCGTCGAGCCGCGCAAGCACGCTCTTGTCGTCGGCAAACTTTCTCAGTTCCTGCAATTTTTCGGGATGCAGGTCGTATCCGTCGCCGATGCAATCGGTAATCAGTTCGCACAGCTCGGGATTGGACTGATTGAGCCAACGCCTGTGCGCGATGCCGTTGGTCACGTTATGGAATTTTTCGGGCGTGTAGTCGTAAAAATCGCGGAAAATGCTCTCCTTGATGATGTCGCTGTGCAATTTGGAGACGCCGTTCACGCTGTGCGAACCCATCACGCACAGATTTGCCATGCGCACGGTGTTGTGCGACAGGATAGACATGCGCGAGATCTTCTCCCACTCCCCGGGGAAACGCTGCCAAAGATCGTCGCAGAAACGGCGGTTGATCTCCTTCAGGATCCCGTAGATGCGCGGCAGTCTGCGCGCGACGAGGTCCTCCGCCCACGTCTCGAGCGCCTCCGCGAGCACCGTATGGTTGGTATAGGCGCACGTCGCCGTCGTGATATTCCACGCCACTTCCCAATTGAAATAGTTCTCGTCCACAAGAATACGCATCATCTCGGGGATCGCGAGCGCGGGGTGCGTATCGTTGATGTGGATCGCCGCCATCTGCGGCAGCAGCGCCAAAGACCCGTAGCGGCGCTTATGATCCGCCACGATACATTGCAGCGAGGCGGAGACGAGGAAGTACTGCTGTTTCAGGCGCAGCGACTTGCCCTCATAGTGATTATCGGAGGGATACAGGACTTTGGAAATGAGCTGCGCGTCGGTATCGTCGCGCATGACTTCCGCATAATTGCCCTGCGAGAAAAGCTGCATATCGAACTTCTGCACGGCGCGGGAACGCCACAGGCGGAGCGTGCTCACGGATTCGGAGTCCTTGCCCGAAACCATCATATCGTAGGCGATCGCCTCCACTTCCTTGGCGTCATGGTAGACGGTCTCCATGCCGTGATCCGTCCACTTTTCCTCCAATGTTCCGTCAAACCGAACGATAAAGCGTTTATCGGTGCGCTGAATGAGCCACGCGTCCCCTCCCGGGAGCCAGACGTCGGGGAGCTCGATCTGCCAGCCGTCGATGATCTTCTGTTTGAAAAGTCCGTACTGATAGCAGATGGAAAATCCCATGGCGGGATAGTTCTGCGTTGCGAGCCCATCCAAAAAGCATGCCGCAAGCCGCCCGAGTCCCCCGTTTCCGAGCCCTGCGTCGGGCTCTTCTTCGTAGAGATCCTCGAGCGTAAGTTTATAATCTTTGAGTGCGCCAGTCAGAGCGTCGCCGATGCCCAGATTATAAACGCTGTTTTTCAGCGAACGCCCCATCAGAAATTCCATACACAGATAGTAAACGCGCTTTGCCTTGGCGTTCTTGGTCTTGAGGTGAAATTTCTGATGCTTTTCCGCCATGATATCGCGCACGCTCATCACGACGGCGCGATAGATCTGTTCCCGCGTTGCCTCCTGCGGCGTTATGCCGAAGTAGCGGGATAATTTTCCGGATATGAGGCGCTGCGCCTCCTGTTCGGTGAGTTTACTCATGAGTATAGTTACTTTATCTCCTGCATGTTTGTTGCCACAAATTTTGTATTTCCGCAATAACAAAAAGAACGGAGGAGCAACGACGACAGACAGCGTTTTGCTCCTCTCTCTTTCTTTTTGTGTGGATGCAAATGATTATGCCTGTGTTTATTTGAGCATTCCGAGGTAGAGCCCTTCGTAGTAAGAAGCGGATTTTGCCCACGAGAAATCCGTCCGCATCGCCTTTTGCTGCAGCGCCTTCCACGCCTCTTTGTTGTGATAGACGCCGATCGCCTCGTTGATGACGTACAACATATCGTATGCGTTGTAGTCGTGGAAAGTAAACCCGTTCCCGCCCGCGCCGTAAGGCGTGATGCTGTCGCGCAAGCCGCCCGTCTCGCGGACGATGGCGACCGTCCCGTAGCGGGAAGCGATCATCTGCGAAAGTCCGCAAGGTTCGCTCTTGCTTGGCATCAGGAACAGATCGGCGCCCGCATAGATCTTACGCGAAAGATCGGAGTTGAAGGAGATGATGGAGACCACCTTCCCCTGATAGCGGCGGGCAAGATCGCTGAAGTAATTCTCATAGGTCGAATCGCCCGTGCCGAGGAGAACGAACTGTACATCCTGACGGAGCACCTGTTCGATGACCTCTTTCACAAGATCGAGCCCCTTATGCGCCACGAGACGCGTGATCATCGCGATCACGGGCGTATCCGGCTTCACGGGAAGATTGAGCATGCGCTGAAGCTCTTCCTTGCAGATCGCCTTGGGCGCGACGTTGTCTGCGTCGTAGTTGGCAAACAGCGATTTATCGGTGGCGGGATTGTAATAGTCGGTATCGATCCCGTTGAGGATCCCGCACAGTTTGAACTCGTTGCGGCGGATGATGGGATCGAGCCCGTGCGAATAATAGGGATCCTTGATCTCTCCCGCATAGGTCGGGCTGACTGTCGAGAAGCGTTCGCAGCACTCGATCGCCCCCTTCATGAGGTTGATGCAGCGGTCGTACTCGACGAGATAGCGGAACCGGTTGGAGATCCCGAACAGATCCTCCAAAATATCGAGGGAATACTTGCCCTGATATTCGATGTTGTGAATGGTGAACACCGCGCGGATGAACTGATATTCGGGACGGAAACAGTATATCGTTTTCAGATAGAGCGCCGCAAGAGCCGCCTGCCAATCGTGGCAGTGCAGGATATCGGGATAGAACCCGATAAAGGAAAGGATCTCCATAACGCCGCGGCAGAAGAACGCGAAACGCTCGCCGTCATCGTAGTAACCGTAGCAGCCGGGGCGCTTGAAGTAGTACTCGTTGTCTACGAAATAATACTTTACGTTATCCGCCTCATATTCGAAGATCCCGCAGTACTGATTTCTCCAAGAGAGCGGCACGAAAATGTTGCCGATGAATTTGAAGTCCTTGCGGTACTCCTTCTTGATATCCTGATAGAGCGGGATGATGACGCGGACGTCGTATGCGTCGCTCTTTGCAAGTGCTTTGGAGAGCGAACCGATGACCTCGGCAAGCCCGCCCGTCGCGATGAAGGGCGCCGCCTCCGAGGCGACGAACAGGATCTTCTTCTTGGGCACGACGGTGATCTCGGGCGCGGGCTCGGCTTCCGCCGGCTCCTGCTGCGCGACGACTTCGACCGCCGGCACGTTGACGACCGCCGCTTCCGCTTCGGGCGCTTTTACAGCCTCTTCAGCCTTTGCGACTTCCTCCGCGGGCGCGGGCTTCGCCGCCTTTTTGGTTGTCTTTTTCGTAGTGGTTTTGGGTGTACTCATGCCTTCCTCCTTATCATTCCCCAAAATTTGCCTGAACAAACCTGTACGCGGCAGAGTCGCACGGAGACTGCCGCGTGCAAGATCTGCTTTATACCATCCTGCCCTTTGCGATGAAGTACGGAAGTTCCGCACAGCCCGCAAGATGCCGCCTGTCGCGTATAACGACGTTCTTATCCGTGATCACGCAGTCGAGCTGAACGCCCGATCCGACGACGCTGTCCTGCATGATGATGGAGTTTTTGACGACGCTCCCCTTCCCGATCTTGACGCCGCGGAAGAGGATGCAGTTCTCCACCGTCCCCTCGATGACGCACCCGTCGGAAATGAGCGAGTTTTTCACGACCGCGTCGTCGCTGTACTTGCTTGGCGCGGAATCGCGTACTTTGGTGTAGATGTCGCGCGCGCCGAACAGCTCGTCGCGTACCTTCTTATCAAGCAGTTCCATGCTGTGCGCATAGTACGTCTGAAGCGAGTCGATCCCCGCATAGTATCCGCTGAACGGATAGCCGTAGATCTTGAGCGTATCGACGTTTTTGGTGAGGATATCCCTCCCGAAGCTGCTGAGTCCGCGCGTGACCGCATCCTGAATGATGTTGATGAGGAACTCGCGGTTGAGCACCATGATGTTGACGTAGACCTTGCTCTTTTGCTTGCTCTTGGAGCGGGGATTGATCTTGATCCCCTTGATCCTGCCGTCCTCGTCGGGCGTGAGCGTCATGAAATAGTTGGAATCGGTGGGCAGGTCCTCCTCGTGGTAGACCATCGTGATGTCCGCCCCCTTCTCCTCATGATAGCGCATGACGTCGGCAATGTCCACGCGGGCGATCCCGTCGCAGTCGGAAATGACGACGTACTCCTCGTTGCGGTGATTCAAAAATCCCGTAATGCCTTTGAGCGCCTCGAGGCGGTTGGTATAGGGCGCGTCCGTCTCGTCGGAATAGGGCGGGAGCAGGATGATGCCGCCGTCCTTGCGGGCGAGATCCCAATCCTTGCCGCTGCCGAGGTGATCCATGAGCGACTGATAGTTGAACTTCGTGACGATCCCCACCGTGGTGATGCCGGAATTTACGAAGTTGGAAAGCGTAAAATCGATGAGACGGTATCTTCCGCCGTAAGGGATGGAAGCCATCGTCCTGTGACGGGAGAGCTCGGGAATATTCTCATCGTGTACGTTGGAAAAGATAACTCCTACTGCGTTTGCCATCTTGATTACTCCCCCTTGTAGTCCTTATCGAGGATCTGACCGCCGGCGACCTTCGCGCCCGCGCCGATCGTAATATTTCTGCCGAGGACGGCGATTCCGGCGTTCTTTTCCTTCTCCTCGCCGACGACCGCCCCCTCTTCGATGACGGTGTTCTCGTCCACGATGGAATAGACGACCTTCGCGCCCTTCCTGACGACGCTGCCCGCCATAAGCACGCTGTCGATGACCTCAGCCCCCTCTTCCACGACAACGTTGCTCGAAAGCACGGAATGTTTTACCGTACCGTCGATCTCGCAGCCGAGCGAAATGAGCGAATTGTGAACGACCGCCTCATCGCCGATATACTCGGGCGGCGCGAGCGGGTTGCGGGAATGGATCTTCCAATCGGGATCGCCGACGTCGAACGCGGGCTCGTCTCCGAGAAGGTCCATATTCGATTCCCAAAGCGAGGAGATCGTTCCGACGTCCTTCCAATACCCGCTGAAACGGTAGGAGAACATCTTCTCTCCCGCGTTGAGCATGGCGGGGAGCACGTCCTTGCCGAAGTCCTTGCTCGAATTGGGGTTCGCCTCGTCGTCGATGAGGTATTTGAAGAGCTTGCTCGCCGTAAAGATATAGATGCCCATGGAGGCAAGATTGCTCTTGGGCTGTTTGGGTTTTTCCTCGAACTGATAGATGGAACCGTCCTCGTTGGTGTTGAGGATACCGAAGCGCGAAGCCTCCTTCATGGGAACTTCGATGGCGGCAATGGTGCAGTCCGCGCCCGTCGCCTTGTGCGCTTTCAGCATCGCGGCATAATCCATCTTATAGATGTGGTCGCCCGAAAGGATGAGCACATACTCGGGATTGTACTTCTGCATGAACGCGAGGTTCTGATAGATCGCATTCGCCGTACCCTCGAACCACGACGACTTCTTCTTCGCCTGATAGGGCGACAAAATATGTACGCCGCCGAACGAGCGGTCAAGATCCCACGGCTGACCGTTTCCGATGTATTCGTTGAGCTCGAGCGGCTCGTACTGCGTGAGCACGCCGACCGTATCGATCCCCGAATTGATGCAGTTGCTCAACGGAAAGTCGATGATACGGTACTTTCCGCCGAACGCGACTGCGGGCTTTGCAATGTTGTTGGTGAGCGCGTACAGACGACTGCCCTGTCCGCCCGCAAGCAGCATTGCCACACATTCCTTCTTTCTTTGCATACTACAGAACCCCCTGTAAAACTCCTCGATTATTATTTCGGCTCATCGCCGCAGAGTCCATCATATAGTTTTTTATCTTCAAGCCTTTTTGGCGGAAGACTTCCTTGCCGCAGGCTTTTTTGCCGCCGTCTTCGGTTTATCGGTTTTGGGCGCATCCGGTTCGCGGATAAGATACAGACATGTCAGTTTCGGCATGGCGACGGGGATAGAATACTGCTTGCCGTGGCTTGGCTTTTTGACCGCCGTGATCGTCTTTTTGGTGATCTTCCCCTCGCCGCCGTACTTCACGTCGTCGGTGTTGAACACGATCTTGTATTTTCCGCGGCGCGGCACGCCGAGGCGGTAATCGGGCACATCCACCCCCGAGAAGCAGACGAGCGTGATGACCTCGTTCCCCGCCTTGTCCCTTCTGAGGAAGGAGACCATGTTGCGGTCGGCGTCGTCGGGCGCGAGCCACTCGAAACCGTCCCACGAATCCTCGATCTCATAGAGCGCAGGCGTCGAGAGATAGAACTCGTTGAGTTCCTTGACCATCTTCGAGAGTTTGCCGTGCAGTTCGTAGGTATCGCGCAGGAAGAACTCGAGCCCCTCGTGATAGTCCCACTCCTTGAACTGCCCGAACTCGTACCCCATGAAATTGAGTTTTTTGCCGGGGTGCGACATCATATAGCCGAGGAAGGAACGCACGCCTGCGAACTTTTCCTCGTAAGTGCCGGGCATCTTGTTGATGAGCGAGCACTTCCCGTGCACGACCTCGTCGTGCGAAATGGGCAAAACGTAGTTCTCGGAGAAGGCGTACATCATCGAGAACGTGAGTTTGCTGTGGTTGTACATGCGGAAGTACGGGTTGAGGCAGAGATAGGAGAGCATATCGTTCATCCAACCCATATTCCACTTGAAGTTGAAGCCCAATCCGCCGACGGAACCGGGCTTTGTGACCAATCCCCACGCGGTGGACTCTTCGGCGATCATCAGCGCATACGGGAAACGGAGGAACACCGCCTCGTTGAGCTTTCTCAAAAACGCGATCGCCTCGAGATTCTTGTTTTCACCATAGATATTGGGCACCCACTCTCCGTCGCGCTTATCGTAGTCGAGGTAGAGCATGGAGGCGACGGCGTCCACACGGAGCCCGTCCACATGGTACTTATCGAAGAAGAAACACGCGTCCGAAATGAGGAAGGAGAGCACTTCGTTCCTGCCGTAATCAAAGCGGCGCGTCCCCCAACTTTTGTGCTCCATCCTGTCCCACTGACTGCTTTCATAGAGCGGCTGACCGTCGAACTCATACAGCCCCTGCGCGTCCTTGGGGAAGTGCGCGGGGACCCAATCGAGGATGACGCCGATGCCTGCGCGGTGGAACTCGTCCACAAGATACATAAAATCCTTGGGCGTGCCCATGCGGGAGGTCACGGCAAAGTACCCCGTCACCTGATATCCCCACGAACCCTCGAAGGGAAATTCTGTCACGGGCATGAACTCGACGTGCGTGTAGCCCATCTCCTTGACGTAAGGCACAAGCTCGCGGGCGAGATCGAGATAGGAATAGTAGTTGCCGTCTTCATGGCGTTTCCACGAGAGCAGGTTGACCTCGTAGATGTTCATGGGCGAGGCAAAGATATTTCTATTACGGATATTTTCAAAATATGCGGCGTCGCGCCACTCGTAACCTTCCAGATCGTAAAGTTTGGAGGCTGTCGCGGGCGGCGTTTCGGTATGGAACCCGACGGGATCCGCCTTCATGAGCTGCCTGCCGTCCGCCGCGGTGACGCAGTACTTGTACGTATCGTACTGCTTGAGTCCCGGGATAAAGAGTTCGAACGTCTCCCCGTCGATCATACGGTTCATGACGTTGGCGTTCACGTTCCATCCGTTGAAATCCCCCACGACGGAAACGCTCCTTGCATGCGGCGCCCAGACGCGGAAGACGTACCCCTCTTCTTCCCCGCGGGTCTCCTTATGCGCGCCGAAAATTTCGTAGATACGGTCGTTTTTCCCGTGATGATACAGATAGAGCGGGAAATCCGTCATGCTCCCCGTAACTTCTTTCGTCGTGTTTTTCTGCATTGCGTCTCCTTTGGAACCTATTTTCCCCTTATACATTCGAC
>DBGBVX010000076.1:0-3887 GCA_048370055.1 Candidatus Gallimonas sp.
AGTATGCGCCCGCGGGCGCGTGCGTATACAGCCCGATCGGAAAAACAAACGACCCCGCCCAAAAAGAGCGGGATCGTGAGAAAAACTATTTGCAGCCGCCGCACGTTTTGCAGTTGCCCGAGCATTTTTTGACGGGTTTGCCCGTGGCGGAGAACATCTCCCCCGACCACTCGCGGACAGCCGCCGCCCCGCAGACGGGGCAGACGACGCCGTCGTCGTGTTTTTTGACAAATTCTTCGAACTGTTTGCCGCACGCGGGGCAGACATACTGTAAAATGGGCATACGCCCCACCTCCCGACGGGAAAGCCCCGCTCAGTTTTCTTCGTGACCGTTCCGCCCGCTGCGGCTCTTTCTGCGTTTGAACTGACGGGGCGTTTTGATGCGGATGGAGTTGCTCGAACGGATGATGAAGAAGGAGACGACCGCCGTGATGACGATACTGATGGCGAGCACGAGCCAAAAGCCCCACGAAAGCCCCTGAAAGGGAACGGGCACGTTCATGCCCCACAAGCTCGCGATGAGCGTGGGCACCGAGATGATGAGCGTGACGACCGTAAGAAGCTTCATGACGATGTTCACGTTGTTGGAGATGACGGAAGCGTAGGCGTCCATCGTGCCCGAGAGAATGTCGCGGTAAATATTACACATCTCCATTGCCTGACGCGTCTCGATGACGACGTCGTCGAACAGATCCTTATAATCCTCGTTCCCGACGACCGCGGGCATGCGCTCGAGTTTATTGTAGACGTTGATGTTCGCGCTCAGCGACGTGGAGAAGTAGACGAGCGAATTTTCGATCTCCAAAAGCTGAATGAGTTCCTTGTTCTTCATGGAGCGGTGCAGTTCCGCCTGCACGCGCAGCGACTTTTTATCGAGCTGCCGCAGGTTGGAGAGGAACCGCTTGGCGTTGCCCATCATGAACGTTAAGATGAAGTGCACGGGCTTTGCCGTATCCACCGCGACGCGGCGGCTGATGAAGTCGCCGAGCACGGGATTGCCGCGCAGGGAGACGGTGACGAGACACTTGCTGTTATAGATGAGCGCCATAGGGATGGTCTCGTAGGTATCGCCGTCGTCGGTATCGGTGATAGTGGGCGTATCCAACAGGCAGAGGAAACTGTCCTCATCGCGTTCGGCACGCGCCGTCTCCTCTTCGTCGAGCGCGGCTTTGAGCATCTCCTCGGGCACGCCCGTAAGCGCGCAGGCGTCCTCCACCTCGTCGTCCGTCGGATTGACGAGGTCCACCCAACAGCCCTCCTCGAACGCCTCGAGACGCTCGAGTTTTTTATCTTCCTGAGTCTTGAAAAATTTCAGCATAGGCACTTCCTCTCTTCGCAAGTTGGCTCTTTGTGCGGATTTCGATACCTGCGCGCCCTCGCGCGGGCATAAAAAACGCACGGAAAAAATCACCGTGCGTCCATCCGCTCTTCGCCCTATGCGGGAAAGTGCGTAAAGATCAGATCACACGGGTGACATACATGTTCGAGGCACATCGGTTGTTTGGCGCTGCGTCCATGTTTTGCTCCTCCGACCATATCGGTCTATTGTTATTATATCCTTTGCGGCGCGGTTTGGCAACTGTTTTGCAAGAAAAATTTTTTCCGAATTTCAGATGACGCACGTTCCTTTGAGAAAACTTTCGAAGATGCCCTCTGCGTGCGCGCCGCGGGCGGCAAAGCAGGCGATGAGCTGCGCGGGCGAGGCGAGGCTCCCCGCATACAACTTGGCATAGGCGCGGAGCGCGGCGAAAAACTTACTGTCCCCCAACGTATCGCGCAGACGGTCGAAGAGGATGACGCCCTTATCGTAGGCGATGTTTCGGTACTCGTATTCGCCCGAAAAATCGGTGAGCGGACGGCTCATCGCCGTGTTCTGCTCGCCCGAAAGCTGAGAACTCACCGAGAAAAACGCGCGGTAAGACTGTTCGGAGAGCGCAACGCAGTCCTCATAGCTCACGCCGTAATCGGGGTGCGCATCCAAAAAGAGCGCCGTGGAATACTCGGCGAGACCTTCGTCTTGCCATGCCTCCTCGAACTGATCGCTCCCGACGGAGGCATACCACCACTGATGCGCCGTTTCGTGCGCCACGACGACGGGCACCTCCTCCGCGCGCAGGTCGGCGGCGATCATGGAAAGCATGGGGTACTCCATCCCGCCGTAGGGGAAATCCGTCTGCACGACGGTATAGCCCGTATAGGCGTAATCGCCGAACGTCTCGCCGAAATAGGCGAGGCTCTCCGCGGCGCAGGCGAGAGTCTCGTCGGCGGAATCGTCGTCGAAATAGAAGTACCTGACGGGCACGCCGCCGACGGACGTCTCCGAAAAGCGGAAGTCCTCGCTGAGCACGAAGGCGACGTCGCGCACGTTCTCTGCGCGGACATGGTGGGCGGCTTTTCCGTCCGCGAGGGTGCGCTCGCAGATGCCCGTGTGCGCCACGACATAGCGCTCGGGCACCGTGAGCGTGACGTCGTAATCGGCGCACGCGTTCACGAACGGATCGCCGTTGGAGGAATAGACGTATTCGCAGAAGCCGTTATCGAAGTGACAGAGCACGGGATAGAAGTTCGCGAGGTTGACGGCGTGCTCGCCCGCGCCGAGACGGTGATTGATGTTCGCGAGCGTGACGGTGAACTGCATGGTGAGCGCGACGCGCTCATCGGGATAGAGCGGTTCCGCAAGGACGGTCTCGAGGATGTTCTCATCCGCGCCCGCCACGCGGAAGCTCTGCGCGCCCTCCACGCCCGTTATCTCGATCCCCCCGTAGCTCTCGCCGTCGTAATAGGCAGACGGCGCGTACAGCGCGGACACGGGCGCATACGCCGCGCCCTCGCGATAGGCGTTTGGCCAAAGCTGAAACTTGAGCACGTCCCACGCCGTATCGCTCGTGTTGACGATCTCCGCCGTCATGCTCGCCTCAAGGCGCCGCTCTTCGGGGAAGTATTCCGCCGCAATGGTGTAGGCGCTGCGCTCCTGTTTGGGCGCGCACGCCGCAAAAGAACATGCGCCGACAAGTACCGCGGCGCACAGTCCGAGACTGACGATCTTACGCATAAATGACCTCCCGCCGCCCTGCGCGGCGAACTTACATTATCTTTATGCGCCTTGTCCGCGCCGTATACCGCGGCGCAGACAAAACGCGCCCGCGCGATCGGCACATCGATCCGATATTTCTGCCATGATTCGGCAGACTTCCCCTTTTTCCGCGTGATATACTGTAAGGGAAAAGGTGAAACAACGCTTTTTATCAGGTCTTTTTTTGAATATCATATTCTTATGACAATGACAAACGATCGACTGCTCTTGTCACTCATCGAATATATCACGACTGCCCTGAACGAACTCAATACGCACCCGCTCTCCGAATTTGACTACGGGCAGAAATCGGCGTTCGTGGAATGTTTGGAAGTCCTGCAAAGCCTCGGGCTTCGCAGACTTTTGGATTATGACATCGAAAAACGCTATCCCGTGTAAATTGCGCAGAGGCGGGAGATCTTCGTGCGCGATAAAGCCCTCCTCCGAACGTTTGACCCGGGGAGGGCTTTTCCATATAAAAAATCGCAGATCGGAGGGCTCAAAAAACGATGAGGCACGCTTTCTGCCTCAAGATTTGGCGCGCAGGTTTGCCTTTCAACTCACGTGCCCCATGCGGGGCACGACTTTAAAAAAGGGAGATTTCGAATGACTCTTGGTGAATTTCAACTCCCGTGCCCCATGCGGGGCACGACTCACCTCCTCACAGGTACTTCCCTGCGAGCTGCAAATTTCAACTCCCGTGCCCCATGCGGGGCACGACGCGACGAGCCACAATACCACGTCCGCAATGAAGATTTCAACTCCCGTGCCCCATGCGGGGCACGACTCGGGATCAGTCGTACACACCTATACC
>DBGBVX010000077.1:0-18106 GCA_048370055.1 Candidatus Gallimonas sp.
AAGGGTGAGTCCTGCAACACTAAAAAAGAATCTGGCGCTTTTAAACGCCAGACCCAAGAAGGTTTTACATTACCATACACCACAAGATTTGTTTGATCAAAATCTTTCTAACTGTTGCACTTAAGTTGACAATTCACCTGCGGAAAAAGTTTTTTGTGAAAATCCCGTCAAGCGATTGACATGCACCACAAGATATTGTATAATGAACAGGACAATGTCGTATTCTGCTCGCGTCGGAAACGTCCGATCGGCGCGTTCCGTGCGGGTCAGCATTGGATAAAGTCAATTTCATCAAAGGGAGGCTGTAACTATGGCAAATCTTGGCAGCCTGCTCCTTGCTATGGGAACCGGTCTTGCAGCTGGTCTTATTGTTGCCGCATTTATCATTGGTGCCGCAATAGCCGTTGCAGTAACTGTGTTTGTCCTGAAAAAGCGTGCAAAAAAGAAGTCCGAACAGAAACTCGATGAAACGAGCAGGCGTGTGGAGGAGATGCTCTCCGAGGCGCGCGCGGAAGGAAAGCGCATCAAAAAGGAATCCATCTTAGAGGCAAAGGAACAGGAGTTAAAGCGCAGAAACGAATTTGAACAGGAGATGAAGGAGAAGCGCGCCGAACAGCAGCGCATCGAAGCCCGTCTCAACAAGCAGGAGGATGCCCTCGAGCGCAAGGAAGCCGAGCTCAACAAAAAGAACGAATCGCTCGACGCGCAGAAGGAGAACCTCAATAAAAAACTCGACGAAGTTTCCAAAAAGCAGGAGATCCTCTCCCATCAGCACGAACTCATGGTGCAGGAGCTTGAGCGCGTGGCGCAGCTCACCAAGGACGAGGCGAAAAAACTCCTCACCGAAGAGATCCTCGACGAGACCCGCCACGACGTCGCCGTTCAGGTGCGTAACCTTGAACAGCAGGCGAAGGAGGAGGCGGAGCTCAACGCCAAAAACATCATCACGCTCGCCATACAGCGCTGCGCGGCGGACCATGCCTCGGAGGCGACCGTCTCCGTCGTGCCGCTGCCCAACGACGACATGAAGGCGCGCATCATCGGGCGCGAGGGGCGCAACATCCGCGCGCTCGAAAACGCAACGGGCATCGAACTCATCATCGACGATACGCCCGAAGTCGTCATCCTTTCGGGCTTCGACCCCGTCCGCCGCGAGATCGCGCGGCTCACGCTCGAGCGGCTCATCGCCGACGGGCGCATCCATCCCGCCCGCATCGAGGAGACGGTGGAAAAGGTCACCAAGGAGCTCGATCAGCAGATCAAGGCGGCGGGCGAGAACGCCATGTTCGAAGTGGGCATCTTCGGGCTGCACCCCGAGCTTATCAAGCTCATCGGCAGGCTCAAATTCCGCACGAGCTACGGGCAGAACGTGTACAAGCACTCCATCGAGGTCGCCAACCTCGCGGGGCTCATGGCGCAGGAGCTCGGGCTTGACGTCAACTTTGCAAAGCGCGCGGGACTTCTGCACGATATCGGCAAGGCGGTCGATCACGAGCAGGAGGGCACGCACATTCAGATCGGCGCCGACCTTGCCAAGAAGTACAAGGAAAACGCGATGATCGTCAACGCCATCATGGCGCACCACGGCGACGTGGAGCCCAAGACGATCGAAGCCGTCCTCGTGCAGGCGGCGGACGCCATTTCGGGCGCGCGCCCCGGCGCACGCCGCGAAACGAGTTCCAACTACGTCAAGCGCCTTGAAAAGCTCGAGGCGATCGGCGCGGGGTTCCAAGGCGTGGAGAAGTGCTACGCGATCCAAGCGGGCAGGGAGATCCGCGTCATGGTCAAGCCCGATCAGATCGACGACGCCAAGGCGATGTTCCTCGCCAAGGATATCGCAAAGAAGATCGAGGCGGAGCTCGAGTATCCCGGGCAGATCAAAGTCAACGTCATCCGCGAATTCAGGAGCGTCGAATACGCGAAGTAAGCCGCAGGGCTTCTTCTGCGCGGCGCGGCGGGATCGCGCTACGGCGTTGCGGATAGGAAAAACTCAATCAAATAACGCCGCGTGGAAACGCGGCGTTTTCTTTTTCCGGCGTTTCCCTTGGCAGGGGGAGCGCCTTTTCAGTTGTTGCAGCAGCAGAAGCAGCAGTTGCCGCTCACGCTGTAAAGTGCGTATTGGCGCGCATAATAGGCGTCGGAGCAGCAGTTTTGCGAGCTGCACGAGCCGAACCCGCTGCGCGAGGAAGCGTTGTTGCAGGCATTGCAGCCGCAGTTGCAGCCGTTGTTGCCGCCGAACGTGCTGAAATTGTTGCCGCAGGAATTGCAGCCGCAGTTACAGCCGCACCTGTTTGCAACGTCGAACAGGTTATTGAGCGCGCGCGCAAGGGCGCTGCACCCGCAGCAGTTGCAGGAATTACACGAATTGCAGGAATTGCACATATGTGACCTCTGAAAGTAAAATTCGGGCGTTGCCCTGATACCATCATATGCCGGAGCGGCGTATGCGGTGCGCGGGCAGGACGTCATTTTTGCTTGAAATCGGCGAGGGTTCGTGCTATAATGGTGGCGTCCGTAAGGAAGGAGAGAATATGAAATTAAAGAGACCGACGCGTCAGCAGGTGAAACGTTTCATCATTTATGTTCTGATCGTGTGTGTGGGCAATGCAATGTCGGCGGCGGCGAGCGCGCTGTTCATCATCCCGAACGATTTCGTCATGGGCGGCGTCACGGGGATCGGCATCCTCATCAGGAACCTTGTTTCGCAGGAGCAGGAATGGATCGTGGAAGTCACGGTCTATGCCGTGAACGGCGTCTTTTTCATCATCGGCGCCATCTTGCTCGGAAAAAAGTTCGCCTTGGCGACGCTCGCCGGCACGCTGCTTTATCCGACGTTTCTTACGGTTTTTACGCAGCTCAACGCGCTCTATGTTCAAAGTTACGGGCACGCGATCGCCGCGGACGATCCGATGCTCGCCGTCTGCATCGGGTCGCTGCTCTTCGGCGCGGGCATCGGCATCGTGGTCCGCATCGGGGCGAGTACGGGCGGGACCGATATCCCCGCGCTCATCGCCCATAAATATCTCGGGGTGCATGTCTCCGTCGCGCTTTGGGTGCTCGACGGCGTCATCATCCTGCTACAGATCATCGCGGTCTCCTTCGAGGCGGTGTTGTACGGCATCGTGATCAACGTCCTGTCCTCCGTCGCGCTCGAGGTGGTTTCGCCCATCGGCACGCGCCGCTCGCAGATATTCATCGTCAGCAGAAAATTCCATGAGATCCGCGATATGATCATAAAGGAGCTCAACCGCGGCGTGACCATCCTGCACGGCGAAACGGGATACCTGCACGAGGGGTGCCGCATCATCATGACGGTGGTCTCTCAGCGTGAGGTCGTGCGCCTGAAAAACGAGGTGCAGAAGATCGATCCCGAGGCGTTCATTACGATCTCGTCCGCGTCCGAAGTGCGCGGAAGGGGATTTACCGAGGCGCAGGTGATGCTCCCGCCCGTCGCCGACGAGGACGCCGTGCCCGCCCCGCCGTCCGAAGCGGAGAAGAAAGACTGCGAATAAAAAAGAGCGTTCCGCATGGAAGGGCGGAGCGCTCTTTTTTTGTGCCGTCCGTGAGGGGCGCCTTTTTATTTTTTCTCTTTCCTGCGCTTGTCGTTGATGACGGCGAGCGCCGCTTCGTCAATGAGGGAGATGCCCTCCTCCTTCGCGATCTTCACCATCTGCGTGAGCGCGGCTTTGAGGAATACGCGGGGGATCTTGGTGAGCTTCGCGCAAGCCTCTTTTGTGAATTTCACCTCGGGATCGATGCGTTCGGCGGCGTAAATGACGGACTGTACGTCGCCTTCCTTCGCCTGTATCTTTTCGGGGATGGGGCGGCGGAACTTCGTATACCAAAAGTTGGTGCTGTCGCGGTAGCCGTAGTCCACAGGCACGGCGGGGAAATCTCCCGCCTTCACGCCGTTCACGATGCTGTTCCAATATTTCTCCTTCATGAGGATCTTATCGATGTACAGGATAAAGTGCGCGCCGAATTTGCTCGTGATGCCGTTGAAGCTGCGGTAGGGCGGCTCGTATCCTTCGAGCTGCCCGGGCTTATCGAGATAGGCGTCCTCGAGCGAACTTTCCCAAGTGCACTCGAACACCTGAAACGCCTCTTTCACCACGAGCGGGCGCTCGCCCTCCGCCTGTCCCTTTTCGAGCGTGAAGATGCAGTTTTTCATCTTCTCCGCCGTCGTATCGCCCGGGAACCCGAGCCGCACCGCCTCGCGGAAGTACTTCCGCTCGTCGGGGATAAAGTTCAGCGAGACCTTGCTGCCCGCGAGGATATGCTGCGCGGTGTTGGAACTGTTGCGGCATTCGAGCAGCATCGCGTATTTCTCTTTGCCCGCGATGTAGTAGGGGAAGCACAGCGAATAGGAGCCGAGGTTGGTCTGCCCGTGTTCGTCCAACGTGCCGACGAGCACGGTGGGCATGGGGAAGAACGCGGAAGTTTGGTAAAAGTTATCGACGATGCGTAAGTCTTTGAAACTGCTCATGATGATCTCCTTGCGGTATAAGCCGCGTTTTCTTTAAGTATACGCCCGCGCGGCGGGAAAGTCAACGGGGACGAAAAAATATTCACAAAAAACGCCAATTCTTTCCCATAAAATATTTTGAAAAACCCTTGTCTATTCGGCGGGACTTGTGCTATAATATTAAATGGGATTTATCGGATAAAAATTTTATAATATTTTTTATAAGACGGGAAATATGGAACGCAAACCTACCAAAGTAACCATCATCGGGGCGGGCGCGGTCGGCTCGGCATGCGCCTTCTCCATCGCAACACAGCGGCTTGCCGCAGAGATCGCCATCATCGACGTCAATCAGGCGAAGGCTGAGGGCGAGGCAATGGATATCAGCCACGGACTCATCACGATGGGCTCCATGGATATCCACGCAGGCTCCTACGCCGAGGACATTCCGGACAGCGACCTTGTCATCGTCACGGCGGGCGTGGGCAGAAAGCCCGGCGAAACGCGCCTCGACCTTGCCGCAAAGAACATCGCCATCGCGCGCGATATCATCGCCAACCTCAAAAAGTATTGGCGCGACGGCGCGGTCATGGTCGTCTCCAATCCCGTGGACGTCATCACCTACCTCATTCAGAAGGAGAGCGGGCTGCCGCACGGCCGCGTGTTCGGTACGGGCACGGTGCTCGACAGCGCGCGCTTCCGCTACCTGCTCACCACGCGCACGGATACCGATATCCGCAATATCCACGGCTTTACCGCGGGCGAGCACGGCGAGAGTCAGTTCGCGGTGTGGAGCTCGGTGCACGTTTCGGGCATGCGCCTCGATTCCTTCTGCGCAAAGCGCGGCATCGTGCTCGATAAGGATGAGATCGTAAAAGATACCGTCTCTTCGGGCGCGCAGGTCATCAAGCGCAAGGGCGTCACGAACTACGCCATCGCAGCCATCGTTGCGGAGCTCACGGGCACCGTCATCAAGGACAGAGGCTCCATCTTCTCCGTCACTTCCGTGCTCGAAGACTACTACGGCATCGGCAACGTCGCGATCAGCGTTCCCTCGTTCGTGGGCAACACGGGCGTAAAGGGCTATCTGCCGTACGACTTCACGGAGGACGAGCTTGCAAAGCTCCGCAGCTCCGCGGCGCAGATCAGAGCGTTTATGGATTCTCTCAACATCTGAAATAAAAATTCTCTCACATAAGGAGTATTTTATATGGATAAGAAGCAGTATGCACTCGAAAAGCACAAAGAATGGCAGGGCAAGATCGAGGTCGTGACCCGCGCGCCCATCACCAACCGTGAAGAGCTCGCCGTCGCCTACACCCCCGGCGTTGCCGAACCCTGCCTTGAAATTTCCAAAAACGTCGATCTTTCCTACGTCTATACCCGCCGCGCGAACCTCGTCGCGGTCGTCACGGACGGCACCGCGGTCTTGGGCCTCGGCGACATCGGCCCCGAGGCGGGCATGCCCGTCATGGAGGGCAAGTGCGCGCTCTTCAAGACGTTCGGCGACGTCGACGCCTTCCCGCTCTGCGTGCGCTCCAAGAGCGTGGACGACATCGTGAACACCGTCCGTCTGCTTGCGGGCAGCTTCGGCGGCATCAACCTCGAGGATATCTCCGCGCCCCGCTGCTTCGAGATCGAGAAGCGCCTCAAAGAGGTATGCGACATCCCGATCTTCCACGACGATCAGCACGGCACCGCGGTCGTCACGCTTGCCGCCATGATCAACGCGCTCAAGCTCGTCGGCAAGAAGATGGAGGATCTCTCCGTCGTCGTCAACGGCTCGGGTGCGGCAGGCATCGCCATCACCAAGCTCCTCATGAGCAGAGGCCTCAAAAAGGTCATCCTCTGCGACAGAAAGGGCGCCATCTACGAGGGCAGAGAGGGGCTCAACGACATCAAGGCGGAGATGGCGAAGATCTCCAACCTCGAAAAGAAGGCGGGCTCCCTGAAAGACGTCATCGTCGGCGCAGACGTGTTCATCGGCGTTTCCGCGCCCGGCAGCCTCACCGCCGAGATGGTCAAGACCATGGCGCCCGATCCCATCATCTTTGCCATGGCGAACCCCGTTCCCGAGATCATGCCCGACGAGGCGAAAGCCGCGGGCGTGCGCATCATGGGTACGGGCAGGAGCGACTTCCCCAATCAGATCAACAACGTGCTTGCGTTCCCGGGCATCTTCCGCGGCGCGCTCGACGTCCGCGCGAGCGACATCAACGACGAGATGAAGATCGCGGCGGCGGAGGCGATCGCTTCGGTCATTCCCGAAAACGAGATCACGCCCGACTATATCATCCCCGATTCCTTCAATCCTCACGTGAAGGACGCGGTCGCCGAGGCAGTCAAGGCTGCGGCGAGAAAGACGGGCGTCGCAAGGATCTGACATCCGGAAATACATTTACGGCAAGCAAAAGAGCGGGTTTTTCGACCCGCTCTTTTCCGTTATTCCGCGCTGTTGTTTTGGATCGAAACGGGCGCCTGCCGCAAGAGAGCCCCTGCCGTATCCGGCAGGGGCTCTCTTTTGCATAACGCTGCTTGGAAGGCGGCGCGGGGGGCTTTGCTTTTCATCGGTCATGGCGCAGCAGATTTTTTATGCAGGAAAAGGTTATTTCGTAGACCGACATAAAAACATAGTCCGCCTTTGCGTTCTTCATCGCTTCCCGCTGTTTTTCCGATACATAGGTATAGGGGTAGATCCCGAACATAAACGGGAAAAAGATGTAGATGAAATTCTGCACCTCCTGCGCGCTCATGGCGGGGAAAAATTTTTCCACGCAGCGCGTAACGAGCTGCAGCGATCTGCCGTAAGAACGCTTGAACTGCGTAAGGTTTTCGATGCGGCTGCTGCTCTCCATATCGTAGTGGTTCATCGACATGAGCTTTAACAGGTGTTCCCGTTTTTCGAGCGAGCGCGCGAGCTTATCGGCAAATCCCTCTGCGGAGAGCTGTTCGTTCTCCGTCAGAATCGCCTTCAGATCGTCGTTCCAAAGGTCATATTCCCGCTCCAAAAGGGCAAGGAAGATCTCCTCCTTTGTCTGAAAGTAATTATAAATGGAGGTGCGCGTAAAGGAAGTCGCCGTTCCGATCTCTTTGAGCGTCAGATCTTTGAAACATGTCGTTTCATATAATTTTGCGCAGGCATTTATGATCTCTTCTCTTCTTGCATTCGTCTGTTCCGGAGTAACTTTGGGCATAGTTTACCTTACGATAGTATTTTCAATCATTATAGCCGATTGCCGACGCGGCGTCAACAGTGTGAACGCTTATTTCGGTTTTTGCTCAGGCGGCGATTTTTCCGTGCTCAGCGTATTTGGTTATATGATCCCGATTCCGGTCAGCCACTCGCGCACACGCGTCTGCGCGGAGGAAAGCTGAGAAGAAGTCAGATGCAGATTCCCTGCAAATGGGATTTCGGGATACTCGCTCCGCAATCCGTTGTAAGCGCCGGTACCGCTGCTCGAACCGCTCGTGGAAAACGTGTAAACAGTTTTATCTTCAAAGGAATAGGCTTCGAGGAATGTCTGAATAATGCGCGGCGCATCTCCCCACCAAATGGGATGTCCGATGAATACGGTATCGTATTGCGCAAAGTCAGCTATTTCATTGGCGATTGCAGGGCGGGCGTCGGGATTGTTTTGTTCCTGCCTTGCGCGGCAGTTACTGTTTGAATAATCGAGATCCGCGTCGGTATAAGGGATTTCCGCCTCTATTTCCAAAAGCGTGCCGCCCGCAGCCGCGGCAATGTATTCAGCCACGCCTTCGGTGTTGCCCGTCGCAGAGAAATATACGACGAGGATTTCGTTGCCGTCGACCGGAACGCCGGACGAATATTCAATTGTCACTTCCCGCTTGCCGTAGTTCCACATATCGGTTTTGTCGATCGCGTTCCATTCGTCTTCCGTTCCCTGATAAAGAATTGCCGTTATAGAACTGTCCGCAATAAAATAATCGCCGATCGTCCGCACGGAGAGGGGGATATACAATTCGTCAATGCCGCTCGTCCTGCGGAAAGCCGCCTGCGCAATCGTCGTTACGCTTTCGGGAACGACAGCATTGTGCCCTGCGCGGACGAGTGTGTCGGTCGCGTTTTCGATAAGATGCCCGTTTTCAGCACGGTATGCGGGGTTGCCGTCGGCAACGGTAAATTGTTCCAAAGCGCCGCAATTGTTGAACGCGCCGCTGCCGATGCTTTCCGTTCCCGCGGGGAGATAAAAACTCTCCAATGAGGCGCAGCCCGAAAAGGCGTTGTTGCCGATCGACCTGAGAGCGCTGCTTGCAGATATGACCACGCGCACGAGCGCGGAGCAATTATTGAAGGTGTTCTGACCGATAACCTCTATGCTGTCGGGAATATAGGCAGTCGTTACGGCTGTCCTTGCAAACGCGCCCGTACCGTATTGCCCCTGAATGGCGGTAACGGGCAGACCGTTATATTCTGCAGGGATGACGATTTGCGTTTCTTCCCCGACGTCGGTCACGGTATAGCCGTCGCCCGCATCGTTCAATTCGTATACAAGGCTTGCCGTCGGCGTCAGATCGCTCTGTGCAGTCCAACCCGCATACAGCGTTATATCCGAAGTTACGCGGTCTGTTTCAAAAATCCATTCATTTGCTGACGCTTCTGTATCCGTGAACCAACCGTTGAGAAAGTATCCTTCTCTTGCAGGCGTTTCGGGACGTCGCGCAGGATTGCCGTCTAAAACCTGTTGGCTTTCCACCTCGCTGCCTCCGCGGCTGTCGAAAGTTACGGTATGGTATGATCCGTCTGTCTGAACGGGCGCGTCGGAAGAACACCCTGTAAACGCAAATACCGTCGTACACAGAACGAACAGAATAAGTGCAATCGTCTTTTTCATTTTTATATCCTCCGCTGCGGAAAGCAATCAGATCATCGGGTGTTCCCACGAGCCTCTCGTATCGACGTCGGCGGCGGACGCCGCTTCTTCGATGCGCCGCATATCCTCTGCGGAGAGCGAAATAGCCGCGGTCTTTGCGGCGTCTTCCACCTGCTCGGGTTTTGTCACGCCGATGATGGGCAGCGTGCCCTTGGCGATCGCCCATGCAATGGCGATCTGCGCCGCCGTCGCGCCGTATTTTGCGCCGACCTGCCTCATGACGTCCGTAATTTTTTCGATCTTCGGCATCATGGGGTTATAGGTCTCGCCGCGCGAGCTGTTTGCGGGGAGAGGGTGTTTTGAATCGTACTTGCCCGAAAGCGCGCCCTGTTCGAGCACCATATAGGCAAAGAATGTTATGCCGCGTTCTTTGCAGTAATCGAGGATGCCCGCCTCTTCGGACGAACGGTATAAAAGGCTGTAATGGTTCTGTACGGCGGAGACGTGCACGTCCTCGGCGGAGAGGATCTCCTCCGCGCGTCTGAGTTCTGCGAGGTTGTGGTTGGATACGCCTACGCGCCTGACCTTGCCGCTTTTGACGAGGGGAATAAGATGGGGCGTCCATCGTTCGACGTCCGCGGGGTTGTGGATCCAATACAGATCGATGTAATCGGTGCCGAGGCGCCTGAGGCTTCCCTCGCACATATCGGCGACGGGATCGTCTCCGCCGCCCGCGATCTGCGGCGTGAATTTTGTGGAGATGATCACGTCCTCGCGGGGATATTCCCGCGTGAATGTGCCGAGAATTTTTTCGGAATCGCCCATGCCGTAGACGACGGCGCTATCCCACAGAGGGAAGCCGCGCTTCATCGCCGCGTCGAATACGGGGCGCAGTTCTTTCACGCCGAGGCGGTTGCCGAAGATTTCGTCGCCGCCGGCGGAGCCAACGCCCCACGACCAAGTGCCGAATGCAATTTTCGGATAGTTCTTTTCCATAATGATGTTCTCCCGATTTATTTGAGATTTTTGCCAAGCTCGTATGCCTGCTGTATATAGCGTGAGCGTTTCGTCATCGCGGGCGTTCCGCAGCCGCCGCCCAAAATCATGCCCGTATCCTGAAAGCCGAGATAGCGGACGAGCGTTTTGTAGTGCGCTTCCAAAGCCTCGAACGTCCAACCGTCGTTGTTCCACGCCACGGCAAGCAGGGCGGATCGCATATGTTTGCGCGTGAGGCTCGCGTTGAACGCGCAGAAGCGGTCGATAAGCGTTTTCAGCTGCGCGCTCATGCCGTAGTAATACAGCGGCGTTGCGAACACCAACATATCCGCGCTTAAAATTTTGCGGCGGATATCCTCCGTTTCGTCCTTTTGCACGCACGGACCTTCATATCCGCAATGCACGCAGCCCGTGCAGGGGTGGATGTCTGCGTGCGCAACGTCGATCGTTTCAACGGCGTGCCCCGCGCTCTCCGCCCCCTGACGGAAGCTGTCGGCAAGCAGAAATGTGGAGCCGCGCCGGTTGGGGCTCCCTTGTAAAACAACAATGTTCATCGTTCGGCGCTCCGTCAGTTTCCCTTTCTGAACGAAAGGCACTTGCCGAGCACTTCGCCCGTCCTCAAATAGGAATAGGTGGGGAACTCGAACAGCACGGGTCTGAGCGTATTGTAATCGATCTTGCCCTGTGCGTCGAGGTGCTTCTCTTCGACGTACGTCGCGTCGATGGTGCAGATAAAGCTCTCAAAGCCCTTCGTGTTGTACACGTCCGCAACGGTACACTCGATGGCGAGGGGCGCTTTTGCGATGACGGGTGCGCCGTGTTCTCCCTTTTCCCATGCGAAAAGTTCCGATTTATCCGCTTTATTTCCGCTCAGCGCGCCCACCTCGTCCGCTTCGGGCAGCATGGCTTCGTCCACAAGGTTGATGGAAAGCTTTCCCTGTTTTTTGATGCAGCCGTTGATAAAGTGCGGCGCGGCGAGGCTGACGAGCAGGCGGTCGTGCCCGATGATCCCCATATGCGCAACTAACGTCCATGTGGGTTTTTCTCCGTTCATAGCCCCGATCACCGCAACGGGCATGGGGTACAGCGCAAGCAAAGGTCCTACGTTCTTTTTCATAAAAGTTTCTCCTTACGGTTTGATTCCGCACGGCGCCGGACTTATAAACTGACACCGTGTCAGCATTTTTATTATATTCTGAAAATGACACGATGTCAATTATTTTTACGCGATTTTTCCGAAAATTTTCCGAAGGAAGCGGGTGCCGAAATTTCCGCATGGGGGGGGGAACGACTGCCGCTCTGCCCGTCTTCCCCGCAATAAATCCTGCAAAACGCGCCTTGCGGCAGGGTTTTTGCCTGTGCGCGGCAGGTGTTTTCTCCCAAACTCTTTACAAATGCGTATAAATATGGTATAATAACTTATACAGCATACAAGATATGCTTTCGCAGCAAGAGGGAGAAGAACTTATGCGTTGTTTGTACTGCAACTGTACGGAGAGCAAGGTCATCGATTCGCGCTCGGCGGACGACGAGCGGACCATCCGCCGCCGCCGCGAGTGCATGGGGTGCGGCAGAAGGTTCACCACCTACGAGACCATCGAGGTCGCGCCCATCCTCGTCGTCAAGGCGGACGGCACGCGGCAGGCGTTCGATTTAGGCAAGATCAAGCGCGGCGTCATCAAGGCGTGCGAAAAGCGCCCCGTGCCCATTGAGAAGATCGACGCCCTCGCCGAGGACATCGCAAAGCGCGTCTATAATTCCATGGAGCAGGAAGTCACCTCCAAACAGATCGGCGAGATGGTCATGGAGGGGCTGCAAAAGCTCGACGAGGTCGCCTATGTGCGCTACGCCTCGGTGTACCGCTCCTTCAAGGATATCTCCTCCTTCATGGCGGAACTTCAGAAGATGATCGAGAAAAAGGAAACCGAACAGGAACCTGCAAAATGAGAAGGACTGTAAAGGTCGGCAATGTTCTGATGGGGGACGGGACCGTCTCCGTACAGAGCATGACGACGGTCAAAACGAGCGACGTGGAAAAGTGCGTCGCTCAAATTCTTGCATTGGAAGAGGCGGGGTGCGACGTGGCGCGCGTCGCCGTTTCCGACGAAGCGGACGCATACGCGCTCAAAGAGGTCGTGCCGCGCGTACATATCCCCGTCGTCGCGGACGTACATTTTTCGGCGAAGCTCGCCGTGCTCGCCGTGGAGATGGGCGCGGGCAAGCTGCGCATCAACCCGGGCAACATCGGCGGAGAGCGGGAGATCGCCCTCGTCGCCGACTGCGTGAAGGCGCACGGCGTGCCCGTGCGCGTGGGGGCGAACACGGGGAGCATCGAAAAGCACTTCCTCGAAAAATACGGCAGGAGCGCGGAGGCGCTCGTCGGAAGCGCCCTCTATAACGCGGGGATCCTCGAAAGGCACGGCGTGCACGATATCGTGCTCTCCGTCAAGGCGTCCGACGTCCCGCTCACCGTGGAGGCGTATACCATGCTCGCGAAGCGGTGCGATTATCCGCTCCACCTCGGCGTGACCGAGGCGGGCACGGAGGCGATGGGGATCGTCAAGAGCAGCATCGGCATCGGCGCGCTGCTCCTCGGCGGCATCGGCGATACCATCCGCGTGTCTCTCTCCGCCGATCCCGTCAAAGAGGTGTACGCCGCGCACGATATCCTGCGCGCCTGCGGCATCGAAAAGGAGTACGTCGAAGTCGTCTCCTGTCCCACATGCGGCAGATGCCGTTACGACTGCATCGGGCTCGCCGAGCGCGTCAACGCGCGGGTGCGCACCGTGAAGAAGAAACTCAAAGTTGCCGTCATGGGGTGCGTCGTCAACGGCCCCGGCGAGGCGAAGGGGTGCGATCTCGGCATCGCGGGCGGCGAGGAATATTGCGTGATCATGCAAAAGGGAAGAGAGAACGAGCGCGTGAAGAAGGAGGACGCCGAGCGCGTCTTCTTCGCGCGATTGGATGAACTGATCGGATGAAGAGCAAACAGTACTTAGAGGAAATACGGCAGACGGCGGGGCTTGCGCGCGCCGTTCTGAAAAAGATCGAAATAAAGGGGCGTACCGTCACCTTCTTTCTCGTCACGGACAAGACGTATTCAGGCGAGGACGTGGAGCACGCGCGCGCCGTCTCCGCGCGCTATGTGCCCGAGGGCTTTACGGCGGAGGTGAACGTGCGCAAGGCGGTGCCCGATCCCGAGGGCGTCCGTCGCGCCGTGGCGGATATCCTCAAAACGCGCTTCCCCGCGGCGGCGGCGTTCGTCGATCCCGAGGATATCGAGGCGTATGTCGACGAGGGCGGTGGCAGGTTTTTCATCGGCGTGGGGGAGTCTGAGCGCGTCCGCATGCACGAGGACGGCATTCTCGACGCCGTGGGCGCGGAGCTCGCCAAAAACTTCCCCGGCGCTTGGTACGGCGACGTGCGCGCCGTCGAAAAGGAGCGCGGGGAGATCGAGCGCGAGGCGCCGCCCGAGGCGGAGTACGTCATTGCGCCGCGCATGTTCGATATCGAGGATTATTCGCCCATCGACGGCGCGAACCCCAAACACGCCATCTATATCGCCGATCTGCAGAAAGAGGCGCAGGGCGTCACCGTGTGCGGCACGGTCGCCTATGTGGAGGAGCGCGCCACCAAGAACGGGAAGCCCTATTTCAGTTTTTCGCTCACCGACGGCTCCGCGCAGATGCGCTGTTCCTACTTTTCCAAAAAGGCGACCGTGGAAAAGGTGCGCGAGATCAAACAGGGGGATACGGTCTGCCTCACGGGGGATAACGAGCTCTTCAACGGGAGCCTCTCCTTCCGCGCCAAGCAAATCGACCGCGGGCGCCCGCCCGAGGGGTTCGTGCCCGAGGAGCGCCCTTCCCGTCCCGTGCCGTCGAGCTATAAGGCGGTGTTCCCCGTGCCCGTGAGCGACTATGTGCAGGGCACGCTCTTCGGCGAGACGGGGCTCCCCGAGGAGTTCAAAAAGCGTGAATTCGTCGTGTTCGACCTTGAAACGACGGGGCTCAACACCAACCCCGCCATGGGGGCGATGGACCGCATCATCGAGCTCGGCGCCGTCAAGATCAGGGAAGGGCGCATCTGCGAAAAACTTTCCACCTTCGTGGCGTGCCCCGTCAAGCTCTCCGAGGAGATCGTGAAGATCACGGGCATCACCGACGATATGCTTGTGGGCGCGCCCGCGCTTGCGGACGTCATCGCCGATTTTTACAAGTTCACGGCGGGATGTTCGCTCGTGGCGCACAATATGGGGTTCGACTACAAGTTCATCAGCCACTACGGCGCGGAGGAGGGGTACCGCTTCGATCAGAGGCAGTACGATACGCTCGTCATGTCGCAAAAGCTGCTGCGGCTCAATCACCACAGGCTCAACGACGTCGCCGACTTCTTCGGGTTCACGTTCCACCATCACCGCGCCTTCGACGACGCCTTCGTCACGTCGAAAATTTTTATCGAGCTCGTAAAAATGGCGAAAAAGCTCGACTGAGCCGCACGCGCCCTTCCGAATTGTAAAAAACATTTGGAAAACGCTTGCATTTTTTTCCCAAAGATGGTAAACTAAGGATGATCTTAATCTGAGGTATGGATTGAGAGCGGTTCGCCGCTCTCAATATTCATATTTTCAAGGGGTTCACGAATTTTTGCGAGCAAAGGCTCGCAAAAATTCCGTGATTTGAGCAGGAAGTTGCTGACACGGCACTTTGTGCCTGACAGTACCTCCCGCTCTTTGCGCGAACCCTAAGGGCTTTCAATTATAGTTCGCGCAAATTCACACCTTCCTGAAAGTTGCTTGCGCAACAATTAGAGGCATGCTGCGGAAGGCAACCTTCCTTGCATCTGTAATTTATAGCATGCGCGTATTTGGCAGTTTGTTTACGCCATTTTCATTGACCGAGGAGGAGCCTATGCAGATAAAACCCATGCGCGAGATCGAGGAGTTCCTCCGTCCCGTCGCCGAAGAGACGGGCTGCGAGATCGTCGAAGCCGTTTGGAACAACCGCGAACGATCGCTCACCATCGTCATCGACGCTGAGGGCGGCGTGGATATGGATCTGTGCGAAAAATTTCACCGCGCGGCGGATCCCGCGCTCGACGAGCTCGATCCCACCTACGGCGCGGCGTACACGCTCAACTGTTCCTCCCCGGGGCTCGACCGCCCCTTCAAAACGGAGCGCGACTTTGCGCGGCACATGGGGGAGGATATCGAAGTGCATCTCTACGCTCCCTTCGACGGGGCGAAGTATCACGAGGGGAAGCTGCTCGCCTTTGAAAACGGCGTCATCCGCCTGAAAACGCAGAAGGGCGAGAAGGAGATCCCCTTCGAAAAGACCTCCAAGGTCTGCCTTCTCATCGAAGTATGAACATCTGACGCAGCGGCGTTATAACAACAGGAAAATAAGGAGATTTATCATGATCAACAAGGATTTCTTTGCGGCGCTTGCCGATTTGGAACGGGAAAAGGGCATCAGCGAAGAGGTGTTCGTCGAGGCGCTCGAAACGGCGCTCGCTTCCGCCTATAAAAAGCAGTTCTTCGGCGACGCGGCGGGGGTCGAAGTCAAACTCAATCCCGAAAAGGGGACCATCCGCTTCTTCCTCACGCGCACCGTTGTGGACAGCGAGGAGCCTGCCGACGGCGAGATCACGCTCGAAGAGGCGCAGGAGATCAAAAAGAGCGCCAAGGTGGGCGACGTGCTCACCGAGGAATTTACGCCCAAGGACTTCACCCGCATCGCCGCGCAGACGGCGAAGCAGGTCATCCTGCAAAAGATCCACGAAACGGAGCGCGACAACACGCTCTCCGAGTTTTCCGATAAAGAGGGCGAGCTCATGAGCGGGCTCGTGCGCAAGGTGGACGCCCGCAACGTGTACGTTGAGATCGGCAAGGGGCAGATCGAGGGGCTCATGCTCCCGCAGGATCAGGTCCCCGGCGAAAAGTACCTCACGGGCGACAGGATCAAAGTTTACGTCAAACGCGTCAAGAGCGGCGGCAGGAACGCGCAGGTGCTTGTCTCCCGCGCGGCGCCCGGGCTCGTCAAGCGCCTGTTTGAGGAAGAAGTTCCCGAGATCAAGGCGGGCACGGTCGTCGTAAAGGGCATTTCCCGCGAACCCGGTCACCGCACAAAAATGGCGATCGCTTCCGAAGATCCCCGCGTCGACGCTGTCGGCGCGTGCGTGGGCAACAAGGGCGCGCGCGTGAACGCCGTCGTTGCAGAGCTCGGCGGCGAAAAGATCGATATCATCCTTTGGAGCGAAAATCCGCTCGAATTTATCGCCAAGGCGCTCTCTCCCGCGACGGTCGTCTCCGTCACGCAGATGGGCGAGAAATCGGCGGTCGCCGTCGTGCCCGACGATAAACTTTCGCTTGCCATCGGCAGAGACGGGCAGAATGCCCGCCTTGCCGCGCGCCTCACGGGTTGGAAGATCGACGTCAAGAGCGAATCCGCCGCGGCGAAACTCAACCTCGAGGCGGCAGAGGCGCCCACGGAGGAGTAAATGCCCAAACAAAGAAAAATTCCCATGCGCACCTGCATCGCCTGCCGCGAGGAAAAGCCGAAAAAGGAGATGCTCCGCGTCGTCAGAAATGCCGAGGGCGCGATCAGCCTCGATTTTTCGGGCAAGCTCCCCGGGCGGGGCGCGTACATCTGCAACAACGCGGAGTGCGTGAAAAAGCTGAAAAAATACCGCCTGCTCAACAAGACGTTCTCGGCGGACGTGCCCGAAGAGGTGTATACGCGCATCGAGGAGGAGTTCCTTGGCGGCAAATAAGATGGGAACGTATCTCGGGTTCTGCAAGCGCGCGGGAAAGCTCGCGCTGGGCGTGAACGCCGCCGCGGCGACGCGCGGCAGGGTGTACCTGCTCGTTGCCGACAGGAGCGCCTCGCCCAACACGCAGAAGGAGATACAAAAACTTGCGGCACGCTTTTCCTGCCCCGTCGTCTGGACGGACGGGTTGGAATCGCTCGTGCACAAAGAGGCATGCAAGCTCGCGGCGGTGCGCGAAGAACACCTTGCCGCGGCGATCATCGGTCTGGATCAGGAGTAAACGCTTCTATGGGAGCTTCCGCACGCCCGCAGCGGAGCGGGATGCGCGCAAGGGCGCGCATGCGGGTCAAATATCGGAGGATACGGAATGGCTTACGAGAACATTGAAAAATTGAACGCGCTTCTTACGGACGAGCGCACGGACGCATTGAAAAAGTCCATCTCGGCGGGGGAAAAACAGCTCTCCGAGCTCATGAAAAAGCTCGGGGAACTCGAGACCGCCGCGGCGGCGCGCCGTGCGGAGGAAGAGGAGAAGCGCCGCGCCGAGGAGGCGCGCGCCGCGGAGGAGGCGGCAAAAGCCGAGCGCGAGCGCGCGGAGGCGGAGGCTGCCAAGGCGAAGGCGGAAGCGGAAAAAGCCGCCGCGCCTCAGCCCGCGCCCGCGACGCCCAAAGCGGAGCAACCCGCAAAGCCCGCGGAGGAGCAGGCGCCCGCAAAAGCGCCCGAGGCGCCCAAGGCGGAGCAACCCGCGCAGTCCGCAAAGCCTCAGCCCGCGCCCGCGGAGAGAGGCGCGCAGCAGCGCCCCGCGGCAAAACCGCAGGAACCCGCGCGCCCGACATTCCGTCCCGGGCAGGAGAGAGGGGCTCGTCCTACCTATACGCCCAATCAGCAGCGCCCCGCGGCGGGTCAGCGCCCGCAGGGCGGACGTCCGCAGAGCGGCATGGGCGCCCGTCCGCAGGGCGGTATGGGGGCTCGTCCCGCGCAGGGAGCGCGCCCCATGGGACCCCGTCCCGCAGGCATGCGCCCCGTCGCGCCGCCGCCCGCGCCC
>DBGBVX010000078.1:0-12426 GCA_048370055.1 Candidatus Gallimonas sp.
GTAATTTATATATTATGTCTGACATAATACTATGCAAAATTGCAAATTATGCGTTTATTCCTGCCAAATAACCCGTGCTGAAGGCGATCTGAAGATTAAAACCGCCCGTAAAAGCATCGCAGTCGAGCACTTCGCCGCAGAAATACGCCCCTTTCACGCGTTTGCTCTGCATTGTGGCGGGATCGATCTCGGAGAGAGACACTCCTCCCGCCGTGATGACTGCCTCGGAAAAGCCCCGCAACCCCTTCATCGTGAGCGGAAAGGCTTTGAGCGCCGCGAGCAGCGCGCGCCGCTCCTCTTTTGTAACGGCGTTCGCCTGCTTATCCTGCGGGACGCGCGCCGCACGCAGCACGAGCTGCACCGCCCCCGCAGGCAGGAGCCCGCGCATCACATTCTTCATCGTCTCGTTTTTTCGTTCCGAAAAATCGCGCAGAAGGCGCTCTTCCAATTTCTTTTCATCGAGTGCGGGCTTGAAATCGAGGGTGAGAGATATTTCCGCGAGCGGCAAATCGTTGATCAAAGCCGACAGCGTAAGAACGAGCGGACCGCTGATCCCGTAGTGCGTAAAGAGCAGTTCCCCCATTTCGGAAAAAACCGTCTTTTTTCCGCGCTTTGCCGTGAGTACGACGTTTTTAAGGGAGACGCCCTGCGCCGCTGAGACATCCTCGGACAGCTCCGCGCCCACGAGCGAAGGTCTGCAAGGGACGCACCTGTGCCCCAACCCTTCCGCAAACGCGTAGCCGTCGCCCGTCGAGCCCGTCGACGGATAGGAGAGTCCGCCCGTTGCAATGACGACGGACGAACAAGGATAATACGATTTGTCGGTGCGGACGGCGCACACCGCCCCGTCCCGCTGCCCGATCGCCCGCACCGTCTCGCAGAGGCGTATCTGAACGCCTGCTCCGCGGCAGGCGCGCTCAAGCGTTTTCGTCACGTCGCTTGCGTGGTCTGAAACGGGAAACACGCGGTTCCCGCGCTCCACTTTGAGAGAAAGCCCTTGCTCTTCAAAGAACGCCATCGTGTTTGCAGGCGGAAAACTGTAGGCGGCGCGCGTCAGGAACTTTCTTCCGTGCACGACGTTGGCGAGAAATTCCTCGGGGGAGCAGTCGTTCGTCAGATTGCATCGCCCCTTTCCCGTAATGTATATTTTTTTTCCGAGCTTTTCATTCTTTTCGAGGAGGACGACGTCCTGCCCGCGGCTCGCGGCGATATACGCCGCCATGAGCCCGGATGCCCCGCCTCCGATCACGATGACCTTCTGCATATTCCCTCTTGAAAAACGAGGGCGCCGCGCCCTCGTTTTCGACTGTTTCGTCTGAAGTTTTGACCCGTTAAACAAATTATATCCGAATTTTCGCCAAATTGCAAGAACATCTTGCACGAAATCGCAAAGATCGGAAAAATCAGCCTCATTCTTTGGGCGGCTCGGGCGGTTCCTGCCCGTCGCCCTCCTTTTTTACGCCTTTTTTCACGACGGAGCCGTCGGTATCGACGATCTCCACCGAGAACTCATCCTTTTTAATTTTCTTTTCCACGCGCGTTTCGCGGCGGAATATCTTCTCGCACCATGCGAGGATCGCGTCCGATTTTTTATACAGCACGACGAAGAGCGCCACGACGAGCGCAAACAGGATCGCCCAAATGAGCAGTCCCCACCATGTATCAAATGGAATGAGCGTAATGGAGTAACTCGTCGTGAAAATGGCAAAGATGCGCGAGATGAGTATGATCACGATAAAAAACGGGAGCGACATCGTGGAGATCCCCGCGACAAAGCAGAGCACGTCGTCCGGAAACACGGGCAAAAGGAACATTGCGGAGAGAAAGAGTTTATCCTTGCCCTTGATCTTCTCGAGCCATTTTTTCAGCGTATCTTCGCCGACGATCCACGCCACAACGCGGAATCCGGCATACCGCCCGATCAAAAACGCGACGATCGACCCGACGAGGATCCCCAAGAGACTGTACAGACTCCCGTAGAGCGGTCCGAAGAGCGCGCTCCCCGCCACCACGGTGACGGTACTCGGGATCGGCAGGAGCACGACCTGCAAAAATTGCAGCGTAATAAAGAGCACGGTCATCCATCCGCCCGCCTGCTTGAGATATTGCTCGAATTTTTCTTCATCGCGGATGACTTCGGCAAACCCCGTTCTCAGCAGGATATACGCGACGACCACGATAAAAATAAGCAGGACGTACAGGACGAGGCAGCTCCTCGATACAAGCTGTTTCTTCAGAAAATAACAGATGTATTCCGTGGCAAGGATCGAGGCGTTCAGGACCGTCCCGCCCGCGAGGGCGAGAAAATACCACTGCGCCGCCCATGTATTTCTGAAATAGGCAAGCGACAGAACAAAAAAGACCTCGAACGTAGCCGCAAGCAGCGCCATACAGAGAATATGCGCAAGCGCACTCCCGACGGAGCGCCTTTCTTTTGTAGCAATATCCGCCCTTTTCATACCATTATATTATATCCCGCAATCGGAAAAATTAGTCAGCCGACGGGATCCCGCCGCGCGCAAGCTCGTCGCACCGATTGTTGAGTTCGTTATCCGCATGCCCCTTCACTTTATGAAAGGTGACTTTATGTTTGTGCGTCAGTTCCAAAAGCTCTTGCCACAGATCCGCGTTCAGGACAGGTTTTTTATCGGCTTTTTTCCATCCCGCACGCGCCCATCCGTCCACCCACCGTTCGCGGAATGCGTTTACGGTATAGGCGGAATCGCTGTAAACATCCACCTCGCACGGCTCCTTGAGCGCCTTCAACCCCTCGATGACCGCCGTGAGCTCCATGCGGTTATTCGTCGTTTCGCGCGCTCCGCCGCTCAATTCCCTGCGGTGTTCTCCGTACAAAAGCACAGCGCCCCATCCCCCGGGTCCCGGGTTGCCCGAACAGGCGCCGTCCGTATACAGCGTAACGCGCTTCATTCGGAAAGTTCCTTCGCGCGCCTGACCGCAGCCTCCACCGCCCGCGAGACGCTGCCCTCGAAGTCGTCTTTGCGGAAACTGTCGAGCGCGGCGATCGTCGTGCCGCCTTTGGAGGAGACCGCCGCGATGAGCTCTTCGAGCGACTTATCGGACGACTTCGCCATCTTCACCCCGCCTTCCAATGTTTGAAAGGCGAACTTTTTCGCCTGCGCCTCCGTCATGCCCTGTTCGACGCCCGCGCGGATCAGGGAAAGCAGAAAGAGGTACACATAGGCGGGACCGCTCCCCGAAACGCCCGTTACGGCGTCGAGCAGCGCCTCCGGAACTTCCTCCGCCGCGCCGACCGCTTCAAAAAGCCCGTGCACAAACGCTTTCTCGCGCTCCGAAAGGTCGGAACAATCCATTCCCGCCATGCCGGCTCCCACCGAACAAGGGAGATTGGGCATGACGCGCGCCACCTTTTCCGCGCCCGTCGCGCGTTTGACGGACGCCTTTGTTTTGCCCGCCATAATGCTGATGAGCACAGCCTGCGCTCCCTTCAGATCCTCCGCAACGGCGGGAAACACCTGCGGCTTGACGGATACGAGCACATATTCGCCGCCCTCGGCTGCCTCGCGGTTATTTTGCGTAACGTGCACACCGAGATCGGAAAAACCGCGGCGGCGGGTTTCGTCGGGCTCGCTGACAATAATTTCCTCCGCCGAAAGAAATTTTTGAGAGACCGCGCCGTTCACGATGGCGTGCGCCATGAATCCTCCGCCGATTACACCGAGTTTATACGCTTTTTTCATGAGTACCCTCCGCGATGATCTGATAACAAAAACGCCGGATATCCCCAGCGCATGGCGCTGAACGATGTCCGGCACGTTTGGCAGGGGAGACGCGATTCGAACACGCAACCTACGGTTTTGGAGACCGCTACTCTACCGTTGAGCCACTCCCCTGTGCGCATTGTATTATATACGATAAAAAATCTTTCGTCAAGTTTTTATAACGTCAAACAGCCAAAAAAATCTCACTTTTTCGACGCCGCTCACCGCCATCCGCCTACAAAGCCGCTTTCCGCGGAGCCTGTTCTTTATACATCCTATATAACTATAACAGAAGGCGGGAGAAATGTCAATGATAAGAATGTGAATTGTATGCGGAAGCGTCATTCCGCCATGAGCTCTTTGACGGAAACGCGGTCAAGCCGGCGCGCCATGAGCAGGACGAACCCCTCATAGCATACGAGAAACACTGCAAATACGATGAAAAACACGGGCACGCTGAAATGGTATTCGATCCCGTACGTCTCGCGGAACAGCAGATCGACCATCACTCTTAAAAGCCCCCACTGATACAGCGTTCCCACGGCAAAGCCGACGAGCGCATACAGCCGATACCCGCCGAAAATGCTTTCAGCGCGCTGCATATACGAATATCCGAGCGACTTCATGACGGCAACATCCTGCCCGCTCCGCTTTACAAGGGTGGAAAGGGACATCGCGAGGATCGCGCCCGCAAGCACAAGCCCGATGATCAGGATCATGGCGCCCATCGAATCGGACGAAAGATCGTGCATGGAGAGCCCCATCTGCATCATGGAGGAAAAGCACCACGCTCCGCACGCCACAAAAAACGCGACCGATCTTTTCCGCGAAACATTGCTCCGCATGAGTTCATAAATAAAATTTTTGCGCTCCTTCCCCTCTTTTGCCCGCGTCCGATCGGGAGAACCCTGCCCGCGAAGCATTTCATGGACGGGACGGCGGAGCAGCAGGCGCGCGAACACGACGGCGAGCGCGCAGACCACAGCGGGAAAAGCGACCACGAACAGCAGCAGCGGAAGCGCATGGAAAGAAACCGGCACTTCAAGCCCGATATCCAACTGTCCGTAAACAAACGGCATGAACGCATACGCGAGCCCGAACCCGACCGCACTCCCGAGAAAGGTACTCGCGCCGAACACCCAAAAAGAAAGCGCGACGCGCGTATCTGAATAGCCCATCGCTTTGACGACGCCAAGCGCCCTGATATGCCCGTCAAGGAAGAGTTTTATATAAAAGATCAATACGCCCGCCGCGATCAGCCCAAGTCCGCAACCCGAGATCACGCACACCATCGTCGCCATATCCATCTGCGCCTCATAGAGGGCGCGGAGCTCCTCGGGCACAGGTGCGAATGACGACGCGTCGGCATAGTAGTTGAAAAAGAGCGTGCAGACGAATGCAAGATAACAGGATACGAGCGCCACGCCGAACAGCTTAAAGCCGTCTTTGAAAGATACGATCATATATCACCACCCGATCTCAAACGCCGATCTCGGACGCTCGTTTTGCTGCACGCCGACGAGTTTCCCGCTCGCCAATCTGAAAACGCAGTCAGCCGTCTCCGCAATGTTGGCGTTGTGCGTGACGGTGATCATTGCGAACTGCCGCTCCCGCTGCAAGCGCAGGAGAAGATCGAGGACCTTCCTGCCCGTATCCTCGTCGAGCGCGCCCGTCGGCTCATCCAAAAAAGTACCTGCGGGCGTTTTGCGAGCGCACGCGCGATGCAAACGCGCTGCTGCTCCCCACCCGAAAGCTCCGAAGGACGCTTATGGGAAAGCGGGGCAAGCCCGAGCGCGTCGATGAGCCCGTCAAATTCGCCGTTCCCGACGAGCGCCGCGCCCATGCGCACATTCTGACGGACGGTCAGATGCGGCAGGAGATAGTACTGCTGAAAGACAAAACCGACGTGCGCCTTGCGGAATTGCGTGCGTTCCCGCTCGTTCATACGGGAAATCTCCTCGCCGCAGCAGACAACGCGCCCCTCATCCGGCGTTTCCAAACCGGAAAGCACCGAAAGAAACGTCGATTTCCCCGACCCCGACGCCCCGAGAATGACGGTGTGCCCCTCTCCGACTTCGCAGGAGATACCTCTGAGCACCTGCGTCCTGCCGTACGATTTCACAATGCCCGATACCCCGATCATTTTTCCATGACCTCCCCCAAAAACGATCTGAACGCCTGCGACAGGAGCTCCGCGGCTTCGCCGTCCGAAAAAGAGGCAATATTCGTCACCGTCATCACGGCGAGCCCGTGCACATAGATCCACATATGGCGGTACAGTTTTTCGGCTGTCTCCGTCGGGAGACGATAGCTCTCCGCCAAAGAAGAAAGGATGCGCTCGTAGCTCTCTTCATACAGATAGAGCGCCTGCGGCAAAGCGGGCGCCGCAGCGCGGCGCTCTTTCATAAACAACAGGCGAAAAAAGGCGGGTTCCAGCGCCGCGAATTTCAGATAGGAAAGCCCGACCCCGCGGAAAGGGACCTCCTCGCCGAGCCCCTCTTCCACATATTGTTTATAACGATCGAGCGCAAGGCGAAACACGCCCGCCCTGACCTCCTCCATATCGGCAAAGACGGTAAAGATCGGCCGCGGCGAAGAACCGAGCTCGGCGGCGACCGCGCGCGCCGTCACGCCGTCCTCCCCGTCGCGTTTGAGCACGCAGACGGCGGCGTTAACGATCTCCTCACGCGTAAATTTGGCTTTTGGCGGCATAATTTCCTCCCATATACTAAAACATATGTTTTATAACATTTGTTTTAGTATATCATCTCTTGCCCGTTCTGTCAACCGAAAAGAATAAAAAAAATCGGTACTATGCCATGCATAGTACCGTGTAAAATATTCAAATATCAGTTTTCGTAACCGTTCGGGTTATTTTTCTGCCAATTCCATTGATCGCGGCACATATCCTCGAGGTCATACTGCGCTTTCCAACCGAGCTCCTCTTCCGCCTTCTTGCTCGAGGCGTAACATGCGGGCACGTCCCCCGCGCGGCGGGGCTTGATCTCGTAAGGAAGTTTCTTGCCGCACGCCTTTTCAAAGGCATGGATCATATCGAGCACGCTGTATCCATTGCCCGTGCCGAGGTTATAGATGTGCACGCCGGGCTCTTTGAGCTTATCGATCGCCGCAACGTGCCCTCTCGCAAGATCGACAACGTGGATATAGTCGCGCACTCCCGTACCGTCGGGCGTGGGATAGTCGTTCCCGAACACGCCGATCTTTTTGAGTTTTCCGCTTGCGACCTGCGCGACGTAAGGCATGAGATTGTTGGGGATGCCCTTCGGATCCTCCCCGATGCGCCCGCTCGGATGCGCGCCCACGGGGTTGAAATAGCGCAAAAGCGCGATGTTCCAACGGTTATCCGCATGGTACAGATCTTTGAGGATCTGTTCCTGCATGAGCTTTGTCGTGCCGTAGGGATTGGTCGTCATCAGGCGGCAATCCTCGTCGAGCGGGAGCCGCTCGGGCTCGCCGTACACCGTCGCAGAGGACGAAAAGACGAAATTGCGCACGCCGAACTTTTCCATCGTCTCCAAAAGGACGAGCGTAGAGATCAGGTTGTTATCGTAATAGAGGACGGGTTTTTGCACGCTCTCGCCCACCGCCTTGAGCCCCGCAAAGTGGATGACCCAATCGACGTTGTGCGCAGAGAAAATTTCTTCGAGTTTTGCACGGTCGCGCACGTCGCCGATATAGAAATCAAATGATTTCCCCGTGATCTCTTTCACGCGGCGCATGCTCTCCTCGCTCGCATTGCTCAAATTATCGACGACGACGACCTCATAGCCTGCGTTCAGCAGTTCTACGACGGTATGCGAGCCGATAAAGCCCGCGCCGCCCGTTACCAAGACTTTCATTTCATGCCTCCTTTCGCCTTTTTTCAAGCAAAGAATACTCTATTATATATGAAAAGGCAAGCAAAATGTTGTCCGATTTCGGACATTTATTGATATGATCCGATCAGACGCGGACTTCGCCCTGCTCACCGAGCGCGGCTGCGTGCTTTTCGAGGATGGGATCGATCTCCGCCTCGATAAACTCGACCGTCTGCTGCGGCGCGCGCCCGACGAACTTCTTCGCGTCGAGGATATCGTCGAGGCGGTCCCACACGGCGCGGAACATATCATCCTTTCTGATGCGGTCGATAAGGTCGTTCTCGCCGCCTTCCGCCTTGACGTTGCGCCCCGCCTCCATGGAGAGCACGCGGATGCGCTCGTGCAGTTCCTGACGGTTTCCGCCCGCCTTCACGCACTCCATCATGATGTTCTCCGTCGCCATAAAGGGAAGTTCCGCCGCAATGTGCTTGGCGATGACTTTTTCGTAGACGACGAGATTTTCCGCCACGTTCAGATAGATATTGAGGATCGCGTCCACCGTGAGGAACGCCTGCGCGATCACGATGCGACGGTTCGCAGAGTCGTCGAGCGTACGCTCGAACCACTGCGTAGACGCCGTGACGGCGGTGTTCATGGGCAGCGAGATCATATAGCGCGCCAAAGACCCCATGCGCTCCGAACGCATCGGGTTGCGCTTGTACGCCATGGCGGACGAGCCGATCTGATTCTTTTCGAAGGGCTCCTCGATCTCCTTCATGTTCTGAAGGATGCGGATATCGTTGGAGAACTTATAGGCGCTCTGCGCGATCTGCGAAAGTACGCACAGCACGTTGTAGTCAAATTTTCTCGGATACGTCTGCCCCGTCACCCCGTAGACCTTGTCCCATCCGAGCTTTTTGACGACGCGGCGCTCAAGTTCCTTGACGCGCTCGGTATCGCCGTCAAAGAGCTCCAAAAAGCTCGCCTGCGTGCCCGTCGTGCCCTTCACGCCGCGCAGGCGGAAGTGCGCGTACAGGTTTTCGACGTTTTCATAGTCGAGCATAAGATCCTGCAGCCACAGCGTGGCGCGCTTGCCCACCGTGGTGAGCTGCGCCGGCTGAAGGTGCGTAAATCCGAGCGTGGGCATATCCTTATATTTCAGCGCGAACTTCTTGAGTTTTTCCATGACGTTCACGAGCTTGCGGGTGACGATATCCAATGCGTCGCGCATGATCATCACTTCGGAGTTGCAGTCCACAAAGCAGCTCGTCGCGCCCAAATGGATAATGGGCGCCGCTTTGGGCGCCACGTCGCCGTACGCCTTGACGTGCGCCATCACGTCGTGCCGCACCAAGCGCTCGTATTCCGCCGCTTTTGCATAGTCGATGTCCTCGGCGTGCGCCTTGAGTTCGTCGACCTGTTCCTGCGTGACGGGGAGCCCGAGCTCCATTTCCGATTCGGCAAGCGCGATCCAAAGCTTTCTCCAAAGGCGGAAACGCTTTTCATCGCCGAAATTCTCCTGCATCTCGCGGCTTGCGTAGCGGGTGTTCAAAGGATTTTCGTAAATACGGTTATCTGCCATGTCTTTATCCTTACTTTATTTGATAATAACGGGTTCCGGATACGCCACGCCGAACGTTTCGGCGGTGACTTTTTTCATCTTCTGTTCCTTGAGCGGCTTATCGCGGAAATCGGTTGGCACCGACGCGATCGCGTCGACGACGTCCATCCCCTCGACGACCTTTCCGAACGCCGCGTACTGTCCGTCGAGATAGTCCGCGTCCGCATGCATGACAAAGAACTGCGATCCCGCCGAATCGGGCACTTGCGTGCGCGCCATCGACAGCACGCCGCGCCGATGCTTCAAGTCGTTCTTCACGCCGTTTGCCGAAAATTCGCCCTTGATGCAGTATCCGGGGCCGCCCACGCCGATGCCCTTGGGGTCTCCCCCTTGGATCATAAACCCTGCAATGACGCGGTGGAAGATGACGCCGTCATAAAAGCCCTTCTTCACGAGCGACAAAAAGTTGTTCACCGTGTTGGGCGCGACTTCGGGATAGAGCTCGGCTTTGAAAACCTTGCCGTCCTCCATCTCAAACGTTACGATAGGATTTGCCATATGATACTCCTTATTCCTCGTATTTTTCGATCTTCGTTCCCGCTTCCTTAAAGAGCTCGAGCGAGAACTCATCGGGATACCCCTCTTTATATACCACGCGAGAAATGCCCGCGTTGATGATCATCTTTGCGCATATGACGCAGGGCTGATGGGTACAGTAGAGCGTGGCGCCCTGAATATTGATGCCGTAGCGCGCCGCCTGAATGATGGCGTTCTGCTCGGCGTGCACGCCGTAGCAAAGCTCCGCGCGCGTACCGCTCGGGATATTGAGTTTTTCTCTGAGGCATTCCCCGCGTTCGATACACGAGGCGATGCCAGCGGGCGCGCCGTTATAGCCCGTCGTCATCACGCGCTTGTCGCGTACGATGACCGCGCCCACCTTCCTGCGGAAACAGCTCGACCATGTGCCGACCTGCACCGTGAGTTCCATAAACCGTTTATCCCATTTCTCCATAAGCCACCTCTTCGGATATTATACACAAAATTTTATGAACTGTCAACGAAAGCCCGTAAAAACAGGCGGCTCTCCCATTATTTTTCCAAAAAAATGCAAAAAAGGTGTTTGACTTGCGCGCCCCCGCGTTTATAATAAGTACGATAGAAAAAACCAATGTTTTCGGAGGTAATTATGAACATCAAACCCTTGTTCGATAAAGTGGTCGTTGAAGCGGTCACCGTCGAAGAAAAGACAAAGAGCGGATTCATCCTTCCCTCTTCCGCACAGGAAAAACCGCAGACGTGCGTCGTCGTTGCAGTCGGCCCCGGCGGCGTCGTAGACGGCAAGGAAGTTAAAATGCAGGTAAAAGTCGGCGATAAAGTCCTCTGCTCCAAGTATGCGGGCACCGACTTCAAAGTAGACGGCAAGGAATTCACCATCATCAAACAGAGCGACATCCTCGCCATCGTTGAGTAAAGCGCAACCAAGGTTTCTTTGAAACGAACCGGATTTTTCCAAATTCATTTTTAAGGAGTTAAAATTATGGCAAAGCAGATCAAATACGGAGACGAGGCAAGAAAAGCGCTTGAAACGGGCGTAAACGTGCTTGCCGATACAGTCAAAATCACGCTCGGTCCCAAGGGCAGAAACGTTGTGCTCGATAAAAAATACGGCGCTCCCCTCATCACCAACGACGGCGTGACGATCGCAAAGGAGATCGAACTTCCCGATCCCTTCGAAAACATGGGCGCGCAGCTCGTGAAGGAAGTTTCCACCAAGACGAACGACGTCGCGGGCGACGGCACCACCACCGCCGTGCTGCTTGCGCAGGCGATCATCCGCGAAGGGCTCAAAAACCTCGCGGCGGGCGCAAACCCCATCATCCTGAGAAAGGGCATCGAGAAGGCGGTCGACGCGGCTGTCGCGCAGATCAAGTCCATCTCCAAGAAGGTCGACGGCAAGAAGGCGATCTCGCAGGTCGCTTCCATCTCCGCAGGCGACGACACCGTGGGCGAACTCATCGCGAACGCGATGGAGATCGTCGGCAAGGACGGCGTCATCACCGTGGAAGAAGGCAAGTCCATGACGACGGAACTCACCACCGTCGAGGGCATGCAGTTCGACCGCGGCTACGCTTCCGCTTACATGGTGACCAACACCGATAAGATGGAGGCGGTGCTCGACACCCCTTACATCCTCATCACCGACAAGAAGATCTCCAATCTTCAGGAGATCCTGCCCATCGTCGAGCCCCTTGCGCAGCAGGGCGCACGCCTCCTCATCATCGCGGAGGACGTCGAGGGCGACGCGCTCGCCGCGCTCATCGTCAACAAGCTCAAGGGCGTGTTCAACTGCGTTGCCGTCAAGGCGCCCGGTTTCGGCGACAGAAGAAAGGCGATGCTCGAAGATATCGCAGTCCTCACGGGCGGCACGGTCATCTCCTCCGACCTCGGCTACGAGTTCAAGGACGTTACGACGGATATGCTCGGCAGAGCAAATCAGGTCAAGGTCGACAAGGATAACACCACCATCATCGACGGCGCGGGCGACAAGGAAGCCATCAAGGCGCGCGTTGCCTCCATCAAGGCGCAGATCGAAGTCACTACCTCCGATTACGACAGAGAGAAGCTGCAGGAGCGCCTCGCGAAACTTGCAGGCGGCGTAGCCGTCATCAACGTCGGCGCGGCGACGGAAGTCGAGATGAAAGAAAAGAAACTCCGCATTGACGACGCGCTCGCGGCAACGCGTGCGGCGGTCGAGGAAGGCTATGTGCCCGGCGGCGGCAGCGCGCTCCTCTCCTGCGTGCCCGTTCTGCAAAAGCTCGTCAATTCGCTCTCGGGCGATGAAAAGACGGGCGCCGCGATCATCCTCAAGGCGTGCGAAGAGCCCGTCCGTCAGATCGCAAAGAACGCCGGCGTAGACGGTTCCGTAGTCGTCGACAAGATCCTCTCCAAGAAGACCCCCAACTATGGTTTCGACGCGCTCAAGAACGTGTATGCGGATATGGTCGAGAGCGGCATCATCGATCCCACGAAGGTCACCCGCTCCGTCCTGCAGAACGCCGCTTCCGTTGCATCCACGCTGCTCACGACGGAATCCATCGTGACGGACATCCCCACCCCTCCCGCACCCGCGGCTCCCGCAGGCGGCGATATGGGCGGCATGTACTAAGCAGGTGAATTGTCAACTTAAGTGCAACAGTTAGAAAGATTTTGATCAAACAAATCTTGTGGTGTATGGTAATGTAAAACCTTCTTGGGTCTGGCGTTTAAAAGCGCCAGATTCTTTTTTAGTGTTGCAGGACTCACCCTT
>DBGBVX010000079.1:0-1046 GCA_048370055.1 Candidatus Gallimonas sp.
TAACCGTTGCAATGATGCAACCCAGCGTTGCAAACGCATCTCACAGTTGCAATTTCCCGAACCACCGTAGGGATTACGCGCCCGACAAAACCTCCGGTTTTGCGGTCGATTGCGTATAGGGGCTTTGCGGTCGCCCCTATCACCCTTCGCGCGCCCTCTCGAAGATTCTTATATAACCCCGGGTGCAGGGTCGCAACCCTGCTCGTTTTAATGGGGGTTATGGGGTTCCTAGGGGATTTAAGGGAGGATCGAAGCCGAGCGCGCCCTGTGGGCGGCTCAGCGAGGCGGAGCATCCCAAGCGAAAGGGAGCAACCTTGTTGCGACCTTTGAGCGCGGTAAATCGAAATTTTCCCCTAATCCCCTAGGCCTAGCGGAGCGCGTACACCGCCGCAGCGGTGGAAGGAGTTCGTTTCCCGCAGACGGTGGAAGGAGTAAACCCCATTTTCGCACATTTTCGACACAATTTCGTCATTCTGTGTTAGAATAAGAGCAGAACATTATAAATAGCGGGCGTTCTGCTTTGCGTCCGCCGTTTTTTCAAGATACAAAGGAGTATCGCCATGAAAAAAAGTTCGTTTGCGCACGCGGCCGAAGCGGTTCTGATTGCGCTGGCTCTCTGCGTGATGATCGTCCTCGCGTTCAGCGTCCAGCGCGTATCCGATGAGCGCAATCTGGCCGCGCTGTCCGCCGTGGGCGGCTGGTATCGCGTCGAAGACGGCGAGCGGGTCAGCGTCGAGCTGCCGGACGTTCTCGGCGGCGACGCGCCCGTCGCCCTCTGCACCGACGCATTGACGGCGGCGGACGCGGGGCGCGTGTTCTCCGCGCGGGGCGTGCAATACGGGCTTGAAATCTGGCTGGGGGACAAGCTGCTCTACCGCTACGAGCCGACCGCCTTCCCGCGCAACCGGCAGATGATGGGCAAGCTCTGGGCGGAGGTGCTCCTGCCGGAGGAGCCGGGCAGCGCGCCGCTTTGCCTGCGCTTCCCCGAGCCGGGCGCGCACATGCGCCGGAGCGCCCCGGAGGTCGGCTCGGCTTCCGCCGTCACC
>DBGBVX010000080.1:0-33159 GCA_048370055.1 Candidatus Gallimonas sp.
GGAAATATAAAATTTGCTTTTACGGCATCCGATTCAATGTAAGTAATCGGGTGCGAGCAAAAAAAGAGCGATATGCATGGGCAAATCGCTCTTTTTCCATTTTGCAATGTGTTCTGAACTGGCGGACATGAAGTTTTTTGCGTAAATACGCGGCAAAAAAAATCGAAGCCCCTTTACAGCGCGGGAAAAATGTGATAGGATAATATGGAAGAAATCATATGGAGGATATTATGGAGAACAGGTTTTTTCCCGAAGTAAAGCAGCGGTTCGGGTTCGGCTGCATGCGCCTGCCCATGCTCGGCACAGAGGTGGATGCGGCGCAGTTCTGCGAGATGGTGGACGCCTTCCTAGAAAGAGGCTTCAACTATTTCGATACGGCGCACGGGTACCTTTCGGGCAAGAGCGAGACGGCGATCCGCGAGTGCCTTGTAAAGCGCCACCCGCGCGAGAGCTTCGTGCTCGTGGATAAGCTCACCGAGCCCTACTTCAACAGCGAGGCGGAGATCCGCCCCTTCTTTGAAAAGCAGCTCGCATGGTGCGGGGTGGAGTATTTCGATTTTTACCTCATGCATGCGCAGAACGCGCAGAACTTCCTGAAGTTCCGCCGCTGCCGCGCCTATGAAACGGCGTTCGAGCTGAAAAAAGAGGGGAAGATCAGGCACGTCGGGCTCTCTTTCCACGATACCGCCGACGTGCTCGACGAGATCCTCACGCTGTATCCCGCGATCGAGGTCGTGCAGATCCAATTCAACTACGCCGATTACGACGACAACGCCATCCAAAGCCGCGCCTGCTACGACGTATGCGTAAAGCACAATAAGCCCGTCGTCGTCATGGAGCCCGTCAAGGGCGGGATCCTCGTCAATCTGCCCGACCGCGCGAAAGCTATCCTCGACGGTCTGCACGGCGGCAGTTACGCGAGCTACGCCCTGCGCTTTGCGGCGCATTTCCCGCAGGTCTGCATGGTGCTCTCCGGCATGAGCGATATGGCGCAGATGAACGATAACCTCTCCTTTATGAAGGACGCGCAGCCGCTCTCCGCGGCGGAGATGGCAGCCGTCGAGGAAGTGCGCGCGGTGTTCCGTTCGCTCGACGCCGTCGCGTGCACGGCGTGCCGCTACTGTGTGGACGGCTGCCCGAGGCGCATCCCGATACCCGAGCTGTTTGCCGATCTCAATTCGCACAAGCGCTATCCCAATTGGGACGGCGGTTGGCGCTATGCCTCGCACACGGAGGGGCGCGGAAAAGCTTCCGACTGCATCGGCTGCGGCAAGTGCGAAAAGAGCTGCCCGCAGCATCTCCCCATCCGCAGATATCTGAAGGAAGTCGCGGAGGTCTTTGAAAAACAGCATGGCTGAGAGTACGGGCGATCTTGAGCGCGCAAAGGCGCTCTTAACGGGGCAGATCACCTGCGCGATCGTGCGCGGGGAGCACGCCGAAACAAGCACGCTGCGGGGCGTGGCGCCGCTTTTGACGTGGCTTGAAGGGGACTTTGCGGGCTATTCGGCGGCGGATAAAGTCGTCGGGCGGGCGGCGGCGTTTTTGTACGTTCTTCTCGGCGTAAAGGCGCTGTACGCCGCGGTTTTGAGCAAACCCGCCGAAGAGGTGCTCCGCGAACACGGGATTTCTGTCAGTTACGGAACGCTCGCCGAGCGCATCGTCAACCGTGCGGGCGACGGGTTGTGCCCCATGGAATCGGCGACGATGGGGGAGAACGATCCCGTCCGCGCGTTGGAGAAAATAAAGGCAAAACGCAGAGAACTTATGCAAAAAGGAGGCTGACGCCTCCTTTTTTTGCGGTTATGCGAGATAAATTATACTGCGCTATGATTTGAGAAAATTCGTGAATAAGTTTTAATCACGTCCGCGGTGCAAAACCGCGCTTTTACGCTGCGCCTCGCGCTTGCGCATATCCGTTACAAATTCGTTGCAAAAGGCGTCACTGCGTTATGCCTTTTGCGCCTCAATTTGCCGCTCACGCGGCTTTTGCGGAAAAGTGAGCCGCCGCGTGCTGAACTGTTGCGAAAACAGCGGCGGCGAGGAAAACCAAAAACAAAGCCGCCGTTTTACGGCGGCGACTGTTGGGTTTTCCTAACACTCACGAAATTTCTTTTCGTCAGTTCGAAAAGAAATTTGTGAATTTACTCCGATGGATTCATCAGATCGCAGCCCCGCACGAGCAGGTTGGAGACGGGGAACGCCGCGAGCACGATGCACACGATGTACAGGATCTGCGTGAAGGTGAGATCGACGTCCGACCAACCCGTGTACACGAGTTCTCCAAGCACGGGCACTGCGAGCACGAGGATGCTGATGCCCACCGAGAGCGCGTAGGTGATAAAGCGCAGCCCGTTGAAGGGTTGGAGGATGCGGTAGAGCATGACGAGCCCGCCGAAGGTGACCGCAAGCACGAAGAGCGGGTTGATGAGCGTTTCGCCGCCGATCGTCACGCGGAGCGAGTCGAACTCTTCGGGCAGGAACCCGATGCCCGCATATACGGCGAGCACGCACAGGAACAGCGTGACGGCGCCCGGGATGGACCGAGACAGGACGAACGGGATAAATTTCCCTTTCACGCGGTCGCCGTTCGGTTGGAGCGCAAGCACGAGCGAGGGGAGCGCGGTCACGAGCGTTTCGAACAGCAGCATGTTGTTCGTCGTAAAGAAGTACTGCGAGCCGAGCGCAAAGCAGAATATCGCAAGGAGCACGGTGAACAGCGTTTTCATGATATAGAGCGCGGCGCTCGCCTTGATGTTGTTGATGACGCGCCGCCCCTCGTACACGACGTTTGGCAGGTTGAGGAAGTTGTTGTCCATCAGCACAAGGTGCGAAACGTTTCTCGCCGCCTCGCTGCCCGAGGCGACGGAGACGGCGCAGTCCGCCTCTTTGAGCGCGAGGATGTCGTTCACGCCGTCGCCCGTCATGGCGACGGTGCTGCCCTGCTTTTTGATGGTGCGTACCAAAATCGCCTTCTGCTCGGGGGTCACGCGCCCGAACACGGTGTATTGGTTCGCCACGTTCTCCACTTCGAGGTCGGTGAGCCCGTCGAGCGAGATGTACTGTCCGGCGTTTTTCACGCCCACGCGCCTTGCGACTTCCGATACGGTCACGGGGTTGTCGCCCGAGATGATCTTGATATCCACGTCGTTCTCGCGGAACCACTTGATGGTCTCGATGGCGTCCGAACGGATGTTGTCCGCGAGGGTGATGATCGCCGCGGGGCGGAAGAGGGAGGGCAGCCGCCCGCCCGAGATGGGGTTGGGCGAATAGGCGAGCAGCAGCACGCGGAGCCCCGCCGCGGCGTACTGTTTTACGATCTTGTCGATCTTGGTGGGCATGGGGCGGAGCACGAACTCGGGCGCGCCCATCGCAAAGGTGCCCGCGTCGCCGAAGGTCACCGCCGAGAGCTTGCGCTTGCTCGAGAAGGGGATGGTCGCCGTCGCCTGCATCGCCGTGGAGTGCCCGAAGCGGTTGTACAGGGCGATGGAGGTCTGATTATTGTCCTCGAGGGCGCTCAGCATGCTGCCCATGATCTCCTCGAGGGAGTAGTCCACATAGTTGTTGAGGATCATGCAGTCGTTCACCGTCATCCTGCCGTCGGTGATGGTGCCCGTCTTGTCAAGGCACAGCACGTTCACGCGCGCAAGCATTTCGAGCGAGTAAAGATCCTGCACGAGCGTCTGTTTTTTGGCGAGCCGTCTCACGCCGATCGCCATGGCAAACGAGGTGAGAAGAAGCAGACCCGAAGGGATCATGCCGATGACCACCGCGCCCGTGAACTGAATGGTGAGGCTGATATCCGACCCCGTCGCCTGCCAATTGACCCAAAACATCGCGGCGGCGATAAAGGGGATGAGAACGCCGATCACGCGGATAAAGAGGCGGATGGAGTTCATGATCTCCGACTTGGGCTTTTTATACTTTTTCGCCTTGGAGGTGAGGCTGTTGAGGTAGGTCGCCTTGCCCACCTTGTCGGCGCGCACGCGGCATGAGCCGCTCGCCACATACGAGCCCGCGTACAGCGTTTCGCCGGGCGCCTTTTTCACGGGCACGCTCTCGCCCGTCAGGAGCGATTCGTTGACTTCGACGACGCCGTCCAAAAGGATGCAGTCGGCGGGGATCTGCTGCCCTGTCTCCAAAAGGATGATGTCGTCGAGCACGATCTCCCGCACGGGGATCTCGGTGCGTATCCCGCCCCGCATCACCTTCGCCGTCGCCGAAATGAGCACGGAGAGCTTGTCGATCTGCCGCTTTGCGAGGATCTCCTGCAAAATGCCGATGATGAGGTTCGCCGCGAAGATGGCGACGAACAGGAACTGCGAGAGGGGCGCGCCCGCATAGGCGAGCGCCACCGCCACGATGAGGCAGAGCAGGTTGAAGAAGGTGCAGATGTTGCCTACGAAGATGCTCGTGTACGACTTGGAGTACTTTTTGTTGACGTCGTTGAAAAGGAGCTGCGAAAAGCGCTTTTCCACCTGCTCGGCGGAGAGCCCCTTGTCGGGCTTGGGGTCGAAGCGCTCCACTTCCTCCGCGGCGGGGATGTCCTTTGCGCGGCGGAACTGTTTCATGAGCGCCTTTCTCGATTTTTCCTCTTTTTTTACCGCGTTTGCGTCGAGCACGCGCGAAGAGAAAGGCTTGCTTGCCGTCTCCTGTTCCGTATCCTGCAGCTCGGCTGCGGGCATGGGCGCCTCGTTTTGCGCCTGAGGCGTGGGCTCACGATCTTTCAAATGGATGTCTCTCCCGCTTATTTTCGGGCGGAGGGGCGCACCATGTCGGCGGTAGCGCACAGCCGCTCTGAGCCCATTATACACCGTCGGCAAAGAAAAGTCAAAATTTCCGCGTACCGCTTTGCGATTTTTTTGCCCGCGTATCGCCTTTCCCTGCGGGGAAGGCTTGCATTTTTCCGCCGATAGGTATATAATATTGAAAAAGATTTTCCAAGATACATGAGGTAAACGCAACTATGATCGACATCGCCCTGCTGCGCAGCGACCCCGACCGCGTGCGCAAGAACATCGAAAAGAAATTTCAGCATCAGAAGCTCCCGCTCGTGGACGAGGCGCTCTCCCTCGACGAAAAGCGCCGCGCGCTTCAGACGGAGGGCGACGGCTTGCGCGCCGCGCGCAACGCGCTTTCCAAGCAGATCGGCGCGCTCATGCGCGAGAAAAAGACGGAGGAGGCGGAGGCAGTCAAGGCGCAGGTCAACGCCAACGCCGCCCGCCTTTCGCAGATCGAGGCGGAGAGCGAGGAGGTCGGCGCGCGCCTCAAAGCCGTCATGATGCGTATCCCCAACATCGTTTCGGACGAGACCCCCGTCGGCAAAGATGATTCGGAGAACGTCGAGCGGCAGCGCTTTTTGGAACCCAAAGTGCCCGATTTCGAGGTGCCCTATCATCTCGACATCTTAGAGCGCCTTTCGGGCATCGATCTCGACAGCGCCCGCCGCACGTCGGGGCAGGGCTTTTACTACCTCATCGGCGACGTCGCCCGCCTTCACTCCGCGGTGCTCGCCTATGCGCGCGATTTCATGATCAACAAGGGATTCACATACTGCATCCCGCCCTTTATGATCCGTTCCGACGTCGTCTCGGGCGTTATGAGCTTCGAGGAGATGGAGGGCATGATGTATAAGATCGAGGGCGAGGATCTCTACCTCATCGGTACGAGCGAACACTCCATGATCGGGCGGTTCATGAACACCACGCTCGAGGAAAAACAGCTCCCGCTCACCCTCACGAGCTATTCGCCCTGCTTCCGGAAAGAGAAGGGCGCGCACGGCATCGAGGAGCGCGGCATCTACCGCATCCATCAGTTTGAAAAGCAGGAGATGATCGTCATCTGCAAGCCCGAAGAAAGCGAGATGTGGTACGACAGGATGTGGAACTACACCGTCGAGCTGTTCGTCTCCATGGGGATCCCCGTGCGCACGCTCGAGTGCTGCTCGGGCGACCTTGCCGACCTCAAATACCGCAGCGTGGACGTGGAGGCGTGGAGCCCCCGTCAGAAAAAGTACTTCGAAGTCGGCTCCTGCTCCAACCTCACCGACGCGCAGGCGCGCCGCCTCGGCATCCGCTACAAGGGCGAAAAGGGGAGCAGCTACGCCCATACCCTCAACAACACCGTCGTGGCGCCGCCGAGAATGCTCATCGCCTTCCTTGAAAATCACCTCAACGCCGACGGCAGCGTCGATATCCCCGAGGTGCTCCGCCCGTACATGGGCGGCACGGAAAAGCTCGTTCCCCGCAAATAATGAGGTACGTCTTTTTCGATATCGAGTGCGCCTGCGTGTTCAAGAGCGTGGCAAAGATCTGCGCCTTCGGGTATGTGCTCACCGACGAGCAGTTCAACGTTCTGGAGCGGGAGGATATCCTGCTCAATCCCAAGGGCAAGTTCCACCTCACCGACCGCAAGGGGCGGGAGGGGTTGGTGCTCCCGTATGTGTACGAGGATTTCAAAAAATACCCCGCTTTTCCCGCGGCGTACGGGCGCATCAAGGCGCTCCTTGAGGATAAGGAACACATCGTCCTCGGGCACGCGACCCTCAACGACGTCAATTACCTGAATTTGGAGACCCGCCGCTACAAGCTCCCGTCCTTCAAGTTCGAATTTTACGATACGCAGTTCTTTTACATGAACACGCAGAAGTGCTTTTCCCGTCAGCTCGGGCTCGGCGCGATGGCGGAGGAACTCGGGGTGGAATTTACCCCGCACCGCGCTGTGGACGACGCCTACGCGACGATGCGCGTCTGTCAGGCGCTCGTGGCGCGCGAGGGCGTTTCCACCGTCTCCGAGCTCGTCGGGCGCTACCGTATCCGCGCGGGGCGCATCGCGGGCGGGAAGATCACGCCGCTCGCCTCGCAGGGGCTGAAAAACTACATTGCCGAGCGCGACGAAGAGCGCGACCGCCGCGCCAAGGCGCACGACGAATTTTACCGCTACGTCAACAAATATATGCACCGCCGCAAAAAGGGCGGCACGCTCGAGGGCAAGGTGTTCTGCTTTTCCAAGGAGGTCGAGGAGGAGGTGCCCATGTCGGTGCATCTCGTCGCCGCCATCTTCGCCTCGGGCGGCAAGTACACCTCCCACCCCGGGGAGTGCAGCGTATATATCGCGCGCGGACAGGGCGGCGTGCGCTTTCAGAACGCCGTCACCGCGGGGGCGACCTTCGTTCCGCTCGAAAATCTCGAGCACGCGTTGGAGGGGCTATGAGGCTTCCGCAGGAATATCTTGAAAGGATGCAAAAAAGGCTGGGAGAGGGGTTCCCCGCCTTTTTGCGCGCTATGGAGGAGGCGCCCGTGCGCGGCGTGCGCGCCAACGCGCTGAAGATCGCGCCCGAGGCGCTCCCCGCCCTGTTCCCGCGTCTGCTCGCGCCCGTGCCGTGGGCGGCGGACGGGTTCTATACCGACGCGGAGAAGGTGGGGAATACGATCGCCCACCACGCGGGGCTCATCTACGCGCAGGAGCCGAGCGCCATGTGCGCCGCGCCCCTTTTGGAGGCGCGCCCGGGCGAGCGCGTGCTCGATCTGTGCGCCGCGCCGGGCGGAAAGACCGCTCAGCTCGCCGCCGCGCTGCGGGGGGAGGGCTTGCTCGTCGCGAACGAGTTTGTCTACGACCGCGCGCGCGTCCTCTCGCAGAACGTGGAGCGGATGGGTGTTCGCAACTGCGCCGTGATCAGCGCCGATCCCGCCGAACTTGCGCGCCGTTTTCCTGCCTATTTCGATAAGATCCTTGTGGACGCGCCCTGCTCGGGCGAGGGCATGTTCCGCAAGGACGGGAACGCCGTCGGGGAATGGAGCGCGGAGAACGTCGCGCGGTGTATCGCCCGTCAGCGGGATATCCTCGACGCCGCCGCGCAGATGCTCTGCGGCGGCGGGCGGCTCGTCTATTCCACCTGTACGTTCGAGTACGGCGAAAACGAGGGGCAGATCGCGGAATTCCTTGCCCGTCACTCGGAATTTTCGCTCGTAAAACAGGAGTTGCTGCTCCCGCACGAGGTGCGCGGCGAGGGGCACTTTGCGGCGGTGCTCGAAAAGCGCGCGGGCGCGCGGGAGGATGCGCGTCCGCACCCCGTCAGGCGCGTTTCGGCGGCGGAAAAGGCGTATGCGGCGTTCGCAGCCGACTTTTTCACCGCCCCGCCCGAAGGCAGCGTCACCACCCTCGAAGGGGGGCGCATGTTCCTGCTCCCCGCCGCCCTGCCCGCCCTCCCCGTGCGCACGCTGCGCGCGGGCGTGGAGCTCGGCGCGTTCGACGGCAAGCGCTTTACCCCCGCCCATGCCCTCGTTATGTCGGCAAAACGGGAGGACTGCGCCCGATTCCTGCCCCTCTCGGCGGAGGAGGCGGAGCGCTATCTGCGCGGCGAGACCCTCCCCTGCGGGCAGGAAAACGGTTGGTGCGCCGTCGGGTACGGCGGCTATCCGCTTGGGCTCGGCAAGGCGGTGAACGGCGTTTTGAAAAATCACTATCCGAAGGGACTTCGGAAGATGTAGTAAAATAAAGGGAACGGCGGCGGACTGCATTGCAGTCCGCCGCCGTTTCTTGTATCTTGGGATTTAATCGGATGAACCGTCTTGCTGTTCGGGCGCGTCTTCCGCAAGGGCGGCTTCGTCCTGCCCGTCCGCGGCAGTCTCTTCCGAGACCGCCTCTTCCGCAGCCTGTTTTGCAAGGAAGGGGCGGTTGACCCGCGCCGCGGCAATGAATACGGCGATCCCCACGGCGAACAGACACACGATGGGAATGGCGCCTAAATTGACGGAGTTCGTCGCGTCCGTCACGATGCTCACGAGGAGCGTGCCCAAAAACGCCGCGCCCTTCCCGAAGATGTCGAGGATCCCGAAGAGGCATCCCGACTGATCGGCGGGGATGATCTTGGCAAAGTAGGAGCGCGAGAGCGCCTGCACGCCGCCTTGGAAGAGACCCACGGCGCAGGCGAGCATCCAGAACTGCCATGCCTTCGTCATGAAAACGGCGAACAGTCCCACGCATGTATAGGCAACGATACAGATGAGGATGAGAATGTCGTTGCGCACTTTTTTCGTGAGCTTGCCGAAGACGATGGCGGAGGGGAACGCGATTACCTGCGTCAGCAGCAGCGCCAAAAGCAGGTTTGTCGTATCAAAACCGAGCGCGGTGCCGAAGGAGGTCGCCATGTCGATGATGGTGTACACGCCGTCGATGTAGAGGAAGAAGGCGATGAGGAAGAGGATGATGCCCTTTTTGTTGGGCACGTCGCTCTTTTTGGAGAACACCGAGAAGAGCCGTTTGAAGTTGTCGCGCACGGCGTGCGGCGTACGGGGCACAAAGTGTGTTTGGCGGTAGGTCTTGGCAAGGGGAAGGGTGAACCCGAGCCACCACAGGGCGTTGATGATGAGCGCAATGGGAATGGAGACGGTATATTCGAGATCGGTCAGCAGCACGATGGCGATGCTGACGAGGAAGGGGACGCAGCTCCCGATATATCCCCACGCGTATCCCTTGGAGGAGACGTCGTCGGTGCGGTCGTGGGTCGTCACGTCCACGAGCATGGCGTCGTAAAAGACGAGGCTCGCCGAGTAGAAGATCTTCGTAATGATGAATACGACGAGGAATACAAGCCACGGCATGGGAATGCCGAGCGCCGCGCAGCCGATCACGCCCGCGCAGGCGAAGAACATGAATATGGGGCGTTTGTAGCCCGAAAAGTCGCTCAGCGTGCCAAGAATGGGGCTGATGATGGCGACGCACAGCGTCACGATGCTTGCCGCATATCCCCAATAGGCGGTCGCCGTGGTGGCGTCCACTCCGCCCTGCCCCGCGAGGTAGTTGAAGTAGATGGGCATGATCGTGCTGATGAGCAGGGTGAACGCGGAGTTCCCTACGTCGTACAGGATCCAATTGCGTTCAAGCCTGCGTTGAGGTGACAATCTCTTCATGTTATAATCTCCCGATCAAATGATTTTTTCCGATTCGAAGTTGCTCATAAATCCCGCGTCGAGCGCCGCGCCGCGATCCAAAAACTCTCTCAGGTTGGGCAGGAGCTTTTGCGCCTTGCCGAGCGCTCTGTCGTAAAGGGCGCGCAGCGCCGCGTTGCTCTCCGCCGCCGCAGGGTCGTCGGTTTCAGGGATCATCATGGGGGCGAGCTTTTCATACTTGCCCGCAATGCGGAGCCCGCAGCGGATCAGACTGCGTTTGAAGGCGTTGGGCGCGCGCAGCAGATCGCTGTAAAAGCGCATGGAGCGCGCCGCCTTTTTTGCCTCCCGCTCCGTCACACCGCAGTAAGCGGCGAGCGCGGAGACGGCGTCCTTTTCCGCGCGTATATGCGTTGCGAGGCGCGCCTTCACGGGGTCGAGCCCGTCCTCTTTGAGCAGTATGCGCTCGAAGGCGGCTTCTACGCCGACGTGCGTCATGCCCGTCAGCTCCATCTGCCGCGCGACTTCGCCGTGGCACACGCTGTCCAGACAGAAGTGGCACGCAAACCCCGACAGGTAGGCGCGGTCCGCCGCGCGGCTGCCCCGCGCAAGGTATACGGGGCGCGCCGCCGTAAAAAAGTCTGCGGCGCGCGCCTCGTGCAGCGCGTCGCCCTTTTCTTTTACGGCGTTCTTTTTGAGCGGCTTGTAGTAAAAGAGGGGGTCGGGACCGTGCAGACCGAGCGCGAAGGCTTCGGCATGCGCTTTTATCTCGGGAAATTGCTCCCCGAGCAGCGCCCCGACGTCTGTTCCGAATTTTTTGTGTGCATATGTTGCAGGCATGATCTCGTTTCCTTTGTGTACTTTTCTATTATAAGGCATTGGCGCGCAAAAGTCCTCACAAAAATCTACCGCAATTGTAAAAAAGTTGTAAAAAATCGCAAATCGGCAAAAAATTTCTCCTCTGAACCGCATCTTCCCGCTTTCTGCGCCGGAGGAGTCGCATGTTTGCCGCGAAGAACGGCGAATTTTTTCGCATAAAAATTACAAAAGGGCACAAGTTGACTTCAGGAGGATACTATGAAGAAGACTTTGATGATCGGCGCGCTGTCTCTCGTGCTTCTCGGCGGCGCTGCCGCGGGCGGCACGGCGGCGATCCTCGCGCATATGCCCGAGGACGCGGCGCTCGTCGCCGTCGAAACCGCCGTGCTCAGGCAGGGCAGTACGGGCGGAGAGGTAAAGGAAGTGCAGCGCCGTCTGAAAAATTGGGGATATTACACGGGCGCGGTCGACGGCATCTTCGGCGCGGGCACGCGCAGGGCGGTCATCGCCTTTCAGCAGAAGAACGGTCTGACCGCCGACGGGATCGTCGGCAAGGCGACCTACAAGGCGCTCGGCATGAACGATTCCTATAACGTGCTCAACGGCGATTCGAACGATCAGGGCGGTTCGGGCGGCGTGAACGGCTATACTTCGTCCGATCTCTACCTCATCGCCAAGGCGATCTACGCCGAGGGCAGGGGGGAGAGCTACACGGGGCAGGTTGCCATCGGCGCGGTCATCGTCAACCGCGTCAAGAGCCCGCAGTTCCCCAACACGGTGGCGGGCGTCATCTATCAGAAGGGCGCCTTCACCGCGGTGGACGACGGACAGATCAACCTCGAACCCAACGAAACGGCATACAACGCCGCGCGCGACGCGATGAACGGTTGGGATCCCACTTATGGGTGCCTGTACTATTACAATCCCGCCGTCGCCACGAGCGCGTGGATCTTCGAGCGGCAGACGGTTACGGTGATCGGAAAGCACGTTTTTGCGATTTGAAAAACATTTACGGCGCAATACCTTGTCGCGCTTGCGTTTTCCCTCGGTCATTTACGGGAGAGTAAACTCCCGTCGGGAAAGCCGCGCGCTCCTCGTCTTGCTTGCAACTGTTTTCCAAATTCTATGGGAGTTCCTTGCGCGAGAAAACTCGTCTTGCTTGCAACTGTTTTCCAAACTCTATGGGGTTTTCTTGCGCGAGAAAGCAGGGCTTGATAGCAACTGTTTTTCAAAATTTCATGATTTGACGGAAAATATGCCTCTTTCGGGGGGTGCGCGCAGGCGCAAAACAATTTCGCCTTTGGCGTAATATGGGGGATTTTAGGAGATAAATATGGAGAAAAAAATCGGGAAAAACGTTTCGAGCGGCGCCGAAAAGGTGGAAACGTTGGAAAAGGAGTCCGCGAAAAAGTCCGCCAAGGGCGGACAGAAGACAAAGAAAGTAGCGGCGGCGAAGTCCGCCGCGCCCAAAAAGGATCGCGTCGCCGAGCAGATGGAGGTCGCCAAGGCGGAGGAAAACGCCGCCGCCGAGGCGCGCTTCGAGGCGGCGAAGGCGCGCGCCGCCAAGAAGGAGGCTGCGCGCATGCAGAAGGCGAACAAGAAGCAGGCGCAGATGCAGGCGAAGTTGGAGGCAAAGGAAAAGCGCATGGAAAAACTCGCCAAGGAAAAGAGCGAGCGCGCCGCCCGCCACGCCCAAAAGGCTGCCCGCCGCGAAATGCTCGCCACCGAGAGCGCCGCGGAAAAGAAACAGCGCCTTGCGCGCGAAAAGCGTGAAAAAGCCGCCCGCAAAAAACAGCAGGAGGCGGAGCGCGCCGCAGCCATGCAGGCGCGCGAGGAAAAGCGCAAAGCGGCGCAGGAAAAGCGCTCTGCCGCCCGCGCGCAGAAGAAGTCGTCGCGCGCCGAAAAGCGTTCGGGCAAAAAGCGCGCGCCCGGGATCGGCGGATGGATCGCCGCGGTCGTCTCGCTCGGCGCCGCCTGCCTCGCGCTCGCAACGGTCGTCACGGCGGGCTCCATCCGCATGAATCAGATGGCGATGCTCTCGGAAAACGCCTACCGCGCAACGCTCTATGAGCTCGTGTCCGTCTCCGAAGAGATGGACGACAACCTCGCCAAGCTGCGCGTCTCCGCGGGCGCGGGCGAACAGCGCATGCTGCTCACCGAGATCCTCGTGGACAGCGAACTCATGGAGAGCGCGCTCGAAAAAATGCCCGTCGACAGCGCGACGAGCACGGATATCTCTTCGTTTGTCAACCGCACGAACGCCTTTGCGCGCCGCATGCTCGCAAAACTCGCCCGCGGGGAACAGCTCACGCAGGAGGAAAAGCAAGCCGCCGCGCATCTGTATGAGATCAACGCCGCCCTTGCGCGCGAGCTCAACGACCTCGCCGTAAATACGCCGGCAGGGGAACTGCGCGCCTTCTTCGAGGGCAAGGCGGGCGATGTGCAGTCGCGCTTCGCCGAGTGGGGGAAGGCGGCGAACAAGAAGCCGCAGGAGATCACCGACGCGCCCTTTGCGGGCGAGGGGAACGTCGAGGAAAACGGCGTGGAAAAGGAGGGCGAGGTGAGCGCCGCCGAAGCGGAGGAAAAGGCGCGCGCCTTCTTCGAGGGGTACCATGTCGCGGATGTGAAGCTCACGGGCGAGACCGCCGCGCGCGACATGCAGTGCTATAACTTCACGCTGACCGATGAAAACGGGCTTGAGATCTTTGCGCAAGTCACCAAAAAGGGCGGCGATATCGCCTTCTTCGACACCTACGAGGCATGTTCCGTCAAGAATTTCGACTTGGCGGGGTGCGACGCGATCGCGCGCGAATTTCTCGCCGCCCGCGGTTATGAAGATCTGACCGCGACATGGTTCTCGGATACGGGCATGGTGGCGTGTATCACCTACGTTGCGGAGACGGACGGCGTGCGCTGCTATCCGGACATGGTGCAGGTGCGCGTGTGCGAAGAAAAGGGGCGCGTCGTGGGCATGGACGCCCGCGGGTATCTGCTCAATCACGGCAACGAGGGGCGCTCCTTCGAGGCCGCGCTCTCCGAGCGCACGGCGCGCGGCAAACTTGCCGAGGGATTGGAGGTCTCCGCAAGCCATCTTGCCATCGTGCCCGTCGGCCGCCGCGAAACGCTGTGCTATGAGTTCTCCTGCAAGTACGGCGAAGAGGAATATATCATCTACCTCGACGCCCGCACGGGCGAAGAAGTTCGCATCTTCCGCGTTCACGAGAGCGCGCGCGGGAATTATCTCTCTTAAAAACGCGCGCATATCTTCCGCGGGAAGATTGCATGAAATACGATTAAAAAGCCGAGCGTGACCGCTCGGCATTTTAATGAGAAACAATATGGATTCGTATAGGCGATTCAAGTGTTCTGTAAAGAACAAGTAACATTATACGCTCTTTCCCGCAGATGTCAAGGATTTTATCGCGCCTGCGTGAAAAATGTGAAAATTTTTTCATGAAAGGGCATTTTCTTGCCAAAGCCGCCGTTTTGCGGTAAAATAGAGATCTGTTATATTCCGTGCGCCGCCGCGCCGGCAGCGTGCGGAAAAGGGAGGGTTGTATGTTCAACATCGTTCTCGTTGAACCGGAGATCCCGCAGAATACGGGCAACATCGCGCGGACGTGCGCCGCAACGGGGTGCACGCTGCACCTTGTAAAGCCGCTCGGCTTTGAAATATCCGATCGCTACTTAAAGCGCGCGGGGTTGGACTATTGGCATCTCGTCAGCGTCGTCATGCACGAAGATATTGCGGCGTTCTTCGCCTCCTGCCCCGCGGAGGCGCGTTTTCATTTCTTCACGACCAAGGCGCGCCGCGCGTACGCGCAGGCGGAATTTTGCGCGGGGGACTATCTCGTATTCGGCAGGGAGACGAAGGGGCTGCCCGAAGAACTCCTCGTGGCGCATCCAAGCGAATGTGTGCGCATCCCCATGCGGGAGGAGGCGCGCTCGCTCAATCTCTCCAACTCGGTGGCGGTCGCCGTGTACGAAGGGCTGCGGCAGAACGACTTTCCCGGGCTCTCCGCGAAGGGGGAGCTGCACCGCCTGCATTGGGAATAGGCGCCCGTTTTGGAAAATTCTGCCCGAAACGGCAGAAAAAATCGCCGCCGCCTGTCGTAATTTTGCGCCGTGCGAGAAGTTATTTCAAAAACGTGCGTTGACGAAACGCGGGCGTTGTGATATAATGCAAATCAACCTGCAAGAGAGGAGGAACCCGCCATGCGCCTGTTGAAACGTATTTTCAGCCGCTTTTTTATCGTCGCGCTCACGATCATCCTCTTCTTTTTGTTGGACGTCACGTTTATCTGCGGCATTATCTATGTGTTTGCGGGCTGGCTCTCCGCGCGCTTCCCGCAAGCCGAGCAGTGGATCACGTTTGCGCTCACGGCGCTCTCGTGGCTGACCGTCTTTCTGGCGGCGCTGCACGCCGCCAACCGCGACATGGTGCCCGAGACCAAGATCCCATGGATCCTGTGCATCGTCTTCCTCAACATCTTCGGGGTCGCCATTTACTGCGTGTTTTCCTCGCACCGCCCCACGAAGAAGGTGCAGCAGCGCTACCGCCTTCTCTACGAGCACTCCAAGAGGTATGAGAACGGCGGACTGACCGTCCGCAGGCTCAACGAGGAGATGCGCCGTTGGTCGGATATCAGCGAGGCGCTCTTCACCGAGGAGCCCGCCGCGTGCATGTACGAGCACACCAAAACGGAGTACTTCCCCTCGGGCGAAGTCTTTTGGGCGCGCCTTCTCGAAGATCTGGAGCGCGCCGAAAAATACATCTTCATGGAGTACTTCATCATCGAGCGCGGGGAATTTTGGGACAGCATCCTCGAGATCCTCGCCCGCAAGGTCAAAGAGGGCGTCGAGGTGCGCTTCATGTACGACGATATCGGTTGCATGGGCAAGGTGCACCTTATTTATCATAAGAAGCTCGAAAAAATGGGCATCAAGTGCGTCAAATTCAATCCGTTCGTGCCCGTCGTCACGAACGTGCACAACAACCGCGACCACAGAAAGATCACCGTCATCGACGGATACATCGGCTACACGGGCGGCATCAACCTCTCCGATGAATACGTCAACGTCACGCATCCGTTCGGGAATTGGAAGGATACGGCGGTGCGGTTGGAGGGCGAAGGGGTCAAGGGGCTGCTCCTGATGTTCTTAAAGCTTTATAACCTCACCGTCAAGTCGTGCGAGGACTATACGCCCTATATCCCGCTCATGTATGAAAAGTTCGAGGGCGAGGGGTTCGTTCAGCCCTACGGCAGCGGCCCGCGCCCCGTATATCAGCGCAGCATCGGCGAGGACGTCTATATCAATATCCTCAACACCGCCAAAGATTACGTCTGGATCATGACGCCCTATCTCATCATCGACTACCGCCTGCGCGAGGCGCTCGTCATGGCGGCGGCGCGCGGGGTGGACGTGCGCATCATCACGCCGCATATCCCCGATAAGCGCATCGCCTTCGCGCTCACGCGCTCCAACTACATGGCGCTCATCCGCGGCGGAGTCAAAATTTACGAATATACCCCCGGGTTCATCCACGCCAAGGGATTTTTGGCGGACGACAAGGTGGGCGTCGTCGGCACCATCAACTGCGATTACCGCTCTCTGCTCTTCCACTTCGAGGACGCGGTGCTCATGTACAAGACGCGCGCGCTCGCCTCGATGAAGCAGGACTTTGAAGAGACGTTTGCGATCTCCGCGCGACAGACGGAGGCGGACGCAAAGCGCAACGTGGTATGGCGCGGCGTGTGCGAGCTCGCAAAGATCTTCGCGCCCCTGTTTTAGGTATATAAAAAGCGGAGTAAGCGATAAATTCGTAGCAAAAGGCGTCACTGCGTTATGCCTTTTGTTCTAAATCACTCGCGCAAGCAGGGTTTCCCTGCGCCCGTCTCAGCGACACCAAGGTAGTGTGTCGCTTCGGTCACGAAATTGCCGCTGAAATGGCAATTTCTTAGTTCGCGGCGCGCGCACACCGCACTGCGGTGATGCGCATAACGCGCCGCTCACCCCACATTTGCGCATACCTGCGCTTATGCGGAAAAGTGCGCCGCCGCGAGCTATACTGTTGCGAAACAGCGGCGGCGAGGAAAACCAAAAACAAAGCCGCCGCTTTGCGGCGGTGACTGTTGGGTTTTCCTAACCCTCACGATTTTTTCTTTCATCAGTTTGAAAGAAAAAATGTGAACAAGGAGGTATTTATGATCCATTCCATGGCGGGCGGGGTGCTCGGCGATCAGGGCGTGCATACCTTCGCAAAGGTCGAGATCGCGGGCGCGCCCTATTGGTATCTTGCGCCCATGCGCGTGGCGGCGGGGGATAAGGTCGTCGTACCCTTCGGCAGAGAGGGGCGCCGCGTGACGGCGGAAGTGATCAGAACGGAGGACTGCACCGCGCAGACCGCGCCCGTGCCGCTCGGGCGGGCGAAGAGCATTATTCGCGTGCTCGCCGAATAAATATATATAAAACGGGTTGACAGAACAATTATTTTGTCGTACAATATTTCGGTACATAGGGGAGTAGTCGGCGCGCCGCACGGGCGGCTTGCGCGATACCGTCCACATATTGCGGCTATGCCGCGGGCGCTATCTGAAATGACGAGACTTATGCGCAGAGGGCAGTCTGTCCTTTGCGCATGAGTCTTTCTTTTTTTGCATTTGCCGCCCCGCGCGCAGAAGCCGTCCAAGAAGATTTTCGGAGATAAAAATTATGTCGGTTTGGGAGATCGTCCTCATCGGCGCGGCGCTCGCCATGGACGCCGTCGCCGTGAGCATGACGAACGGCATGACGGAGCCGCGCATGCGCCCGATAAAGGCGCTTGCGATCGCGGGTACGTTCGCCGTGTTTCAGTTTGCCATGCCCGTTATCGGGTACTACTGCGGGGCGGCGTTCGCCTCCGTCGTCGAACGCATCGCGCCGTGGCTTTCCTTCGTGCTCCTCGCGTTCATCGGCGGGAAGATGATCGTCGACTGCGTCTTGGAGATGCGCGAAAAAAAGAAGGCGGGCGAAAACGCGCAGCTTCCGCAAGCGGGAAAGCCGCTCGGCGCGGGAAAACTCCTCGTGCAGGGCGTGGCGACTAGTCTCGACGCGCTCGCCGTCGGCGTAACGCTCCTCGCGACCGAAACGCAGTCGGGGCTGCCCTTCCATGCCGCGGCGTGCGCCGCCGTCATCGGCGCGGTCACCTTCGTCCTTTCGCTCGCCGCCGTGTACATCGGCAAAAAGGTGGGCGATAAATTCGCCGGATGGGCGGGCGTTGCGGGCGGCATTGTGCTCATCGCCATCGGGCTGAAGATCCTCTTGGAAGGCATTTTATAACGCGCCGTAAATTGCCGCGGCGGGCGCCCGAGCCTGCCGAATGCCGCGGCGTGGTGGGCGGAAGATTGAAAAATTTCTTAACTTGTATTGACTTTCCCCGCACGGGCTGATATAATAAAGTTGAAAGATTCACGGGGGATGAGACCATGGGAAAAAAGATACGGCATTACGATTTTACAAAAAAACCGCGCAAGGCGAGCCCGTTTTGGATGTGGGTCGCGCGGCAGTTTGCCATCAAACCCCGTCTCAAGGGGCGCAAAGTCACGGTGAACAAGATCAACATGACGGGGATCGAGCCGCCCTATCTGCTGTTCGTCACGCATGCGAGCATGCTCGATTTCCCCGCCATGTATACGGCGGTCGCGCCCTATAATGCAAACAACGTCGTCGCCATCGACGCCATCCGCGACGTAGGCGATTGGATCATGCGGCGGCTCGGCTGTATCTGCAAGCGCAAGTTCGTCAAAGACCTCAACCTCATCCGCAACATGCGCTATTGCGCGGATAAGTACAAGTCTATCGTCTGCATCTATCCCGAGGCGCGCTATACGCTCGACGGCACGACGGGCTTTCTGCCCGATTCTCTCGGCAAGATGGGCAAACTCCTCAAAGTTCCCGTCGTCGTTTTGCGCCTCTACGGCACGTTCATCGCCGCGCCGCAGTGGAACAAGGACGAGCAGTACCTGCCGCTCCGCTGCGAGCTCGAGTGCGTGGCGACGGCGGAGGAGGTCAGGCGCATCCCCGCCGACGAACTCAACGCCCGCATCCACCGCGCCATGCAGCGCGACGATTACGCCTATCAGCGCGAAGAGGGGATCCGCCTCACCAATCCCCGCCGCGCCAACGGGCTGCACAATATCCTCTATCAGTGCCCGCACTGCGGCACGGAATTCAAGATGTATTCGGAGGGCACCCGCCTGTGGTGCGCCGCCTGCGGCAAGGGGTGGCAGATGACAGAGCTGAGCGAGCTCGTCGCCGAGGAAGGGGAGACGGAGTTCCGGTACATCCCCGATTGGATGGCGTGGGAGCGCAAAAACGTGCGCGCAGAGGTGCGTTCGGGCAGCTATCGCTTTGAGGACGACGTGACCGTGCACACCCTCCCCAACGCCAAGCGGTTTTACGATCAGGGCATGGGAAAACTTGTGCAGACGCCCGAGGGAACGCGGCTCATCTGCAAGGCGTACGGCGAAAAGCGCGAGCTCTTCTGGGCGGGCACCGAGCTCGAGAGCGTGCACGTCGAGTATGACTATCCGTACCGCAAGGAAAAGTACAAAAAGAACATCTTCGGCGACTGCGTCGATATCTCCACGCCGGACGACAGCTATTGGCTGCATCCCGTATCCGACCGCGATCAGCTCACGAAAATTTCCCTCGCCACGGAGGAGATCTATCTCCTTGCGAAGGAGAAGGTGAAAGAGCGCGGCAGAGAGGGGCAGGGGGAGGTGAAGAACAAGCGGTCGGAAGAGACGATTTGATAAATAAAACGTTTCGGGCGCCTTCTCGGGCGCCCGTTTTTCTGCGCTGCGGGGGTTGACGGGCGCCCGCAGATGCGGTATAATCGTCCGCAGAGGTAGAAGTATCTGCTTTGGAGGCAGCCATGAAAAAGATCGCCGTCGTCGAGGACGACGTATACATCGGGAATATGCTCGCGGAGCTTTTGCGGGCGAACGGGTACGCCGTTTCGCGGGCGTATTCGGGGAGCGAGGCGCTCCTTCTGTTGGAACGGGAAACGCCCGATCTCATGCTCCTCGACCTCATGCTCCCGGGGCTCTCGGGGGAAGAGGTGCTCTCCGCCGCGGCAAAGGTATGCCCCGTCATCATCCTCAGCGCCAAAACCGACGTAAAGGGCAAGGCGGAGAACCTCAACGCGGGGGCGGCGGACTATGTGACCAAGCCCTTCGACAACGACGAGCTCCTCGCCCGCGTCGCCGTACAGCTCCGCCGCGGGGCGGCGCCGCGCACCCGCCTTGCGGCGGGCGATGTGGAAGCCGACCTCGAAACGTATGCCGTACAGGCGGCGGGCAAGCCCGTGCGGCTCACGAAAACGGAGTTTTACATCCTGCGCGCGCTGCTCGAACGTCCCAAGAAGGTGTTCTCCAAAACCGCACTCGTGGACGCCATCGGCGAGTTCGTGCCGGACGGCGGGGAATCTTCGGTGAGCGTGCATGTGAGCAATCTCCGCAAAAAGTTGGAGGAGGCGACGGGGCGCAACTGCATCGAGACGGTATGGGGCATCGGTTTCAAGTGGGCGGACGGCGACGCCTGAAAAAACATGCCGTGCGCAAATCTTTATACTTTCTTAAAACTTTCTTTCGCCTTTGTTAAAGCGCGGGTGGTAGGATAGAGGCGTTCAAGGAGGTTTCTATGCAATACGCACTCAGAACGCACGGGCTCACAAAGACGTATGCGCGCGCGGCGGCGGTGGAAAACGTTTCCGTCAACGTGCCGCGCGGGAGCATCTACGGCTTTGTGGGCAGGAACGGCGCAGGCAAGACCACGCTCATGCGCCTTGTCAGCGGGCTCATCAACAAGAGCGGCGGCAGCTACGAGCTGTTCGGCGTGAGCGATTCGTCCCGCGCCATCGACGCCGCCCGCCGCCGGACGGGCGCCATCATCGAAACGCCGTCCGTCTATCCCGAATTTACGGCGGAGCAGAACCTGAAGATCCAATGCCATACGCTTGGCGTGCCCGATCTCTCCGTCATCGGGCGCACGCTCGAATATGTGGGGTTGGAGCATACGGGCAGGAAGAAGGCGAAGAACTTTTCCCTCGGCATGCGCCAACGCCTCGGCATCGCCGCGGCGCTCGTCGGCAGTCCCGATCTCATCATCCTCGACGAACCCACCAACGGGCTCGATCCGCAGGGCATCGTGGAGATCCGCGAACTTCTCCTGCGCCTCAACCGCGAGCAGGGCATCACGGTGTTCATTTCAAGCCATATTTTAAGCGAGCTTTCCAAACTCGCCACGCATTACGGGTTTATCGAACGGGGAAAACTCGTCAAAGAGCTCACGGCGGAGGAGCTCTTCGCGGCGTGCCGCAAGTGCATCCGCATCAAGGTGGATTCCACCAAACAGCTTCCCTTCGTGCTCGAAGAAAAGCTCGGCGTCACCGACTATAAACTGCTCTCGGCGACCGAGGCGGAAATCTACGGCGAGGTGGGCGTGGGGCGGCTCGCGCTTGCGCTCAACGAGGCGGGCGTCGTCCTTTTGGAGAGCACCCACCGCGACGAAGATCTCGAGGGGTATTTCATCAACCTCGTGGGAGGCGACGTATGATGCGCCTTCTCCGCGCCGATTTCTATCGGCTCTTCCGCAGCAAACTCTTTTATGCGCTCGTTGTCGTGTACGCCGCGGTCGCGCTCGTGTTCACGTTCAACAGCTACGCCATGTACCGCGCCGGTTACGAGGCTTCGGCGTTCTCCACCCTCATGAACGGCATGGGCGGCGGCATGGGCATGCTCGGCATCCTCATCGCGCTCTTTTCCGCCGTGTTCGTCGGGCACGACTATGCGAGCGGCGCCGTGCGCAACAAGATCATGGCGGGCTGCGGCAGGCTGAAAATATATTGGAGCAAACTCGTCTGCGTCACCTTTGCGGGGCTGTGCGTCTACCTCGCCTATCAGCTTACGGGGCTCGCCGTCGGCGCGCCGCTCATGGGGTTCGGCGAAGAGGGCGCCGTGGTCGCGGGCTATTTCTTCCTCGGGCTCTTCCTTGTGTTTGCGTACAGCGCCGTCTTTACCGCGCTCGTCATGCTCACGCAGAGCACGACGGTCTCGCTCATCGTCGGGATCATCGCGCCGCTCGTCGTCTCGCTTCTCTCCATCAACGTGCTCGGCGAATTGCAGGGACATACCGATTTTATCGGCGACGAGGCGGTGTACGTCCCCTGCGATTGGCCCGCATGGGCGCAGGGGATCGTCCGTTTCGTCTTTGCGCTCATCCCGTCGGGACAGGCGAGCTCCGTCGCCATGTCGTTTGTGGCGACGGAACTCGCCCAAACGCCCGCGCTGTTCTTTGCGTATTATGCGCTCTCCTGCGTGTGGGTCGTGCTCTCCGCGGCGGGCGGGGCGCTGCTGTTCAGAAAAGCGGACGTCAGATAATAAGTTAAATCGTAAGGGGGTATCTCGGACATGGTCATCGCGCTTTCCGTCATGGCGGGGGCGTTCGCGCTCCTTGCCGCCGCGCTCGCGGCGCGGCTCGTCCTCCTCAGGCGCGCCTATCGGGAAGTCGTAAAGGGGGCGGAGGAGAAGTTCTCGTCCGCCTCCAACGCGCCTGTGGCGTATGCGGGAACGGATAAAACGGCAAGGCGGCTCGCCGTGCGCCTGAGCGGCGCGATCGACGAAGTGCTCAAAGCGGGGCGCGAATACGAAGCGGGCAATCTCGAACTCAGGCGCGCGGTGACGAATGTCTCGCACGATCTTCGCATGCCGCTCACGGCTGCCGCGGGGTATGTGAGTATGCTCAAAGCGAGCGGGCTCACCGCCGAACAGCAAAAGCAGCTCTCCGTCATCGAAGGGCGGCTCGCGGCGATGAAGGGGCTCACGGAGGAGATGCTCGCCTATTTCGTCGCGGCAACGGAGGAGCGCGGGGAGGCATACGCCTACGTGTGCGTCAACGACGTTTTGGAGGACAGCCTCACGCAGTTCTACGCCGCCTTCCGCGAGCGGGGGATCTCGCCCGAGCTGCGCCTGTGCAAGGCGCGCGTCATGCGGTATACCGACCGCGAAACGCTCTCGCGCATTTTCGGCAACGTCATCTCCAACGCGGTGCGCTATTCGGACGGCGATTTCAAGGTCATCCTGCGCGAATCCGGCGAGATCGTGTTTTCCAACCGCGCCTCCTCGCTCGACGAGGTGACGGCGGCGCGCCTGTTCGAGCGCTTTTTCACGGTGGAGAACGCGCGCGGTTCCACGGGGCTCGGAATGTCCATCGCGCGGGTGCTCACGGAGCGGCTCGACGGGCGCATCTCCGCCCGTTGGCACGACGGGATCCTCGCCGTCGTCATGCGCATATAGCGAAAAAATCAAGATCGCCGTATGAAGGCGCGCGGGCAAATGCCCGCGCGCTTGACTTTCCTATGTAAAATGTGGTAATCTTGAATTGGCCGCGGGAGAGCGCGGCAAATACGCATGTTATGGAAGAATTGTCTTGAAACACTTGTTCTCCTGTATGAAGCCGTACGGCGTGGTGGCGGTGCTTTCGCCCATCTTCAAACTGCTCGAGGCGTGCATGGAACTGCTCGTTCCGCTCGTCGTGGCGGATATCATGAACGTCGGTATCGCCGCGGGCGATCGGATGTACGTCGTCACGCGCTGTCTCATCCTCGTCGCGTTCGGCGTGGCGGGGTTGGGGTTTGCGCTCACGGCGCAGTTCTTCGCCGCCAAGGCGGCGGCGGGCACGAGCGCGCGCCTGCGCGAGCGGCTCTTCGATAAGCTGCAGTCTTTTTCGTATACGCAGATCGACGAAACGGGCACCGCGACCATGATCACCCGCATGACGAGCGACGTCAATCAGGTGCAGTCGGGCGTGAACATGACGCTCCGCCTCCTGCTGCGTTCGCCCATCGTCGTGTTCGGCGCCATCGTCATGGCGTTCATCGTCGATTGGCAGGTCGCGCTCGTATTCGTCGCCGTCCTGCCCCTTCTCACGGCGGCGATCGTCGCCGTCATGGCGGCGACCATCCCGCTGTATAAGCGCGTGCAGGGGCATGCGGACGGCGTGTATCTGCAGACGCGGGAAAACCTTGCGGGCGCGCGCGTCGTGCGGGCGTTCTGCAAGGAGGAGGACGAGATCGCGGAATTTGGCGTGCGCAACGCCCGCCTGTGCGCCGAGCAGAAAAAGGTGGGGCGCATCGCCGCCGTCACCAATCCGCTCACCTATGCGCTCGTCTCCGTCGCCGCGATCGCCATTGTTTGGGTGGGCGCGCTGCGCGTGGAGGAGGGCGTGATTTTGAAAGGCGACGTCGTGGCGCTGTACAGCTACCTCTCGCTCATTCTTGTGGAACTCGTCAAGTTCGCCAATCTCATCTATACCGCCTCGCGCGCCATCTCCTGCGAAAAGCGCATCGAGCAGGTGCTCGAAGCCGCGGGCGAGCCCGAAGTGCTCGCGCCGCCTTCGGAAAAGAAGGGGAGCGCCGCGTTCTCCTTCGAGGACGTCTCCTTTGCGTATGCAAAGGGGGGCGCGCCCGCGCTGCATAACGTCACCTTCTCCGCCGCGCGCGGCGAGGTGGTGGGGGTCTTGGGCGGCACGGGCTCGGGCAAGACGACGCTCGTCAACCTCCTGCCCCGCTTTTATCCCGTAAGCCGTGGCGTGGTGCGCCTTGCGGGGGAAGACGTGAACACGATCCCCGCCGAGGCGCTGCGCGCGCGCATCGGCGTCGTGCCGCAGAAGGCGGTGCTCTTCCGCGGCACCATCCGCTCCAATCTCCTTTGGGGAAAGGAGGACGCCACGGAGGAGGAGCTGCAAAAGGCGGTGCGCATCGCGCAGGCGGCGGACGTTGTCGCCTCCAAGGGCGGGCTTGACGGCGAGATCGCGCAGGAGGGGCGCAACCTCTCGGGCGGGCAGCGCCAACGCCTCACCATCGCCCGCGCGCTCGTCAGAGATCCCGAACTGCTCATTTTGGACGACAGTTCCTCCGCGCTCGACTACGCGACGGACGCAAAGCTGCGCGCGGCGCTCAAAGAGCTCGACTGCACCGTCGTCGTCGTCTCCCAACGGATCGCCTCCGTGCGGCACGCCGATAAGATCGTCGTTTTAGACGACGGCGGCATAGCGGGCATCGGCACGCACGAAGAACTTCTGCGCTCCTGCAGGGTATACCGCGAGATCGCCGCTTCGCAGGAAAAGGAGGCGGTGTCATGACGCGCTCCGCATCCTTCCGCGGGATCCTCCGCTATCTCAGACCGCACCTGCCCCTTGTGGCGCTCTCGCTTCTGTGCGCGCTCGTCACGGTCGCAGGTCAGCTTGCCGTGCCCTATCTCGTCGGGCGGGCGATTGACTGCATCGTGGACGCGAACAACATCGATTATCCCCGTATTTTCAGGCTGTTCGCCGTCATCGGCGTCTGCATCGCCGCCGCGTCCGTCACGCAGTTTCTGATGAACGTCGTCAACAACCGCATCGTCTACCATACCCTTGCGAACGTGCGGCAGGACGCCTTCGCAAAATTGCAGCGCCTGCCCTTCAAGTATCTCGATTCGCATCCCTACGGCGAGACGGGCGGCATCGTGCTCGCCGACGCCGAGCAGTTTGCCGACGGGCTCCTCCTCGGCTTTACGCAGCTCTTTACGGGCATATGCACCATCGCGGGGGTGCTCGGCATCCTGTTCGCCCTCCGTTGGGAGATCGCCCTCATCGTGCTGTGCGCCACGCCCGTCTCCATCGTGGCGGCGCGGTTTATCTCGTCGCATACCTACAAGACCTTCAAACAGCAGGCGGAAGTGCGCGCCGAACAGACGGGCTTTATCGACGAGGCGATCGGCAACCTCAAAGTCGTCAAGGCGTATTCGCACGAGGATGAGAACGCCGCGGTTTTCCGCGAACAGAACGAGCGCTACCGCGCCTGCTCGCTCCGCGCCATGTTCTATTCCTCCACCACGAATCCGACCACCCGCTTTATCAACTCGCTCATTTACGCGGGCGTCGCGCTCACGGGGGCGCTTCTGTCCATCTCTTCGGCGGGGGCGTTCAGCATCGGGCTGCTCACGAGCTGCCTTTCCTACGTCAACCAATACACGAAGCCCTTCAACGAGATCACCGAAGTGCTCGCCGAATTTCAGAACGCGCTCGCCTGCGCGGGGCGGATCTTTACGCTCATCGGCGAGGAAGAGGAGCCGAGCGACGAACACGCCGCCGACCTCGGACATGCCGCGGGGGAAGTCGCTCTGCGGGACGTCGCGTTCTCCTATCGGAAGGAGGTCCCGCTTATCCGCGATCTCTCGGTCAGCGTGCCCGCGGGGCGCCGCGTCGCCATCGTGGGACCCACGGGCTGCGGCAAGACGACGCTCATCAACCTCCTCATGCGCTTTTACGATGTGGACGGCGGCGCCGTCTCGGTGGACGGGCAGGACGTGCGCGCCGTCACCCGCAAGTCGCTCCGCCGCAACTACGGCATGGTGCTGCAGGAGACGTGGCTCAAGCGCGCCACCGTGCGCGAGAACCTGAAAATGGGCAATCCCGACTGTACGGACGAGGAGATGATCGCCGCCGCGAAAGAGGCGCATGCCGACGGCTTTATCCGCCGCCTCCCGCAGGGGTACGATACCGTCATCGGCGCGGCGGGGTCGCTCTCCGAGGGGCAGAAACAGCTCCTGTGCATTACGCGCGTCATGCTCTGCCGCCCGCCCATGCTCATCCTCGACGAGGCGACGAGCAACATCGATACGCGCACCGAGCGCCTCGTACAGGACGCCTTCGCGCGGCTCATGGAGGGGCGCACCTGTTTCATCGTCGCGCATCGGCTTTCCACCATCAAAAACGCCGATCTCATCCTCGTGATGGACGCGGGGCGCATCGTCGAGCAGGGCACGCACGAGCAGCTGCTCGCCGAAAACGGATTTTATGCCAAACTGTATAACGCGCAGTTCTGAAAAAACTCCCCCCTGTGGGGAGTTTTTTTGCGCGGAATAATTGACAGTTTCCCGAAAAATATGATATAGTATCGCGCAAACTGTTTTTATGAGGTCTTCTATGAAATTTCTGCAACGCGCCGCGTGCGCGCTTTTGTCGCTCGTCATGTTGGGAGGCGTGCTGACGGGCTGTTCGGGGGCTCCCGCGGAGCCCGATACGCCGCCCTCAGGCGAAGAACCCGCTCCGCCCTCCGTGGAGGAGCCCGTCGGCGAGCGCTTTGTGCCCGAGATGAACAACACCACGAAGGTGGGGATGTCGGCAAAGTATCTCGGCACCGTTCCGCGCACCCTTCCCGAGGTCTCGGACGGCGGGTTGGAGCGCTATCCCGTGTACGGCGGGAGCGATTCCTTCACGCATGATGAGCGGGAGGCGATCATTGCGGAGAATAACGCGCTCGTCGCGTCCTCCTCCACCTATGACGCCATGGACGCGGAGGGGAATCTGTATTTAGGCGGCGCTCCGACGGGCGGAAAGCTCTACAAGCACAGCGCGGCGGCGGGCATGTATGAGGGCGACGTGGCGGACGACGAACCTGCGCTCGTCAAACAGCTCTCCATCCGCGCGCGGAGCGGCGGCAATCACATTACGGGGCTGTATGCGCCCGCGGGCGAAGTGATCAAGATCGAAATGAGCGGGAAGGATCTCGCCGCAACGGGCGGGCTCAAAGTGCTCATCGGGCAGGCGCTCACCAACGGACAGGCAAACAATATCTGGGCGGCGCGGCAGCTCGTCCGCATGCCCGTCATCCTCAATACCATGACGGTCTCGGAGGAGGTCGGCTACGTCGGCTCTTACCTCGGCGGACCCATCTATATCCAACCCGTCAATGCGGGGGCGGAGTTTACCGTCACTGTTTCGGGCGGCGTCGCATATTCGCACTATATTTGGGGATACACCACGCGCGAGGAGTTCGAGCGCAACAGCCGTTCGAGCGCGCCCTATTTTGATTTCGAGGTGTGGGACGACGCCGTCCGCCACTCCGGTCCCAAGGCGCGCGCGGAGCAGTTCGATTACGACGAGCTCACGGCAGCGGCGGTGTTTTGGGATAAGATCTCGCTCGTTTCCAACCGCGTGCCCGCGGGCTCGGGCGGGGATACGGGCATCACCTTTTTGTACGATCCCTTCGTCGCGGCGGGCTCCATGGTCGCGTTCGTGGGGCGGCACACCGTCAACTGTCCGCTCTATTGCTTCTCTGCCGCGCTCGACGTAACGAGCGCCGCCGACAATGCTTCCGACGCATTTTGGGGCGTGATCCACGAGTACAATCATCACTATCAGCGCTTCGGCTTTGCGCCCGGCGACGAGGTGACCAACAACGCCGTTTCTCTCGTGGAGTACAGTCTGTTCACGCGCGTCTCCGCCAACCGCAAGCTCGGCAATGCCGACGAGGGCAGTTATGCTACGGGTTGGAACCGCTATACCAACCCGAGTTGGTCGCTCAAACAGACGCTCGCGAATGCGGGCACGAATTCCAACCTCGATTCCTACGCCAATCTGCTGCATGCCTTCGGGCAGGACGCCTTCATCCGCGCCACGCAGAACGGGAACGGGCAGGGCGGCGCGGACGCGTGGTACAGAGCCGTCAGCGACGCTACGCAGTACGACATGACCTATTACTTTACCGAGCTGCTGCATCAGGAGGTCTCTTCGGGCGTGCTTTCGGAATATGCCGCGAAAGATCTGCCCGTGTTCGTGCCCGTGGCGAGCATTTATCAGACGGGGCGCAGCTATCTCTCGGCGGGCAAAACCTGTTACAGCCGCACGGCGGAGCCGTACGGCATCGAGGCGGGCAAGCCCTTCGAACTCGATTTCAACGAAAATATTGTCGCGCCGCAGGGGGTCACGGTCACCGTCAAGTCGGTCACGCAGCCCGAAAACGGCACGCTCGAAAAATCGCGGGAGGGGGTATACCTCTACACGCCGAGCGCCGATCACCGCGACTCGGGCAAGATATATGTGACGCTCGGTATCGTCAAGGACGACGGCGCGTTCACGGCGGAGGACGTCACCCTCGTCGTCGAGCTGCGGCAGGAGCAGTACAAGCCCGATGTGCTCGAGCGCACCGTCTACACATATACGGCGGAAAACATGTATTCGAGCGTCGACGAGGCGGTCGCAAACAATTTTGCGGGTTACGAGAGCGTCACGGAAGAGGACAACGAGAACCGCGTTCAGAACGGCAACGCGGAAATTTGGGAGCCCTCGCCCGGGCAGAACGCCGTCATGGTCGTCGAAGGCAAATTCCGTATCCCGTCGGACGGGAAATACCGCGTCGCCCTGCGTGGGCGGCGGCAGGCGGCGCTCTATCTCTCCACCGACGGCGGGAAGTCGTACGAACGGGCGGCGTGCCTCGACAATCAGACCAACAGCCCCGAGTTCGATCTCACGAACGCGGAGCACTACTGCGATATGACGTTCCGAGAGGGGGAGTGGGTGCGCTTCAAGGCGGTGCTGCTCGTCACCTACGGCGGAAGTTTCATCGGCGTGGGTCTTGGAAAATTTTCGGGCGAAACCGTGCAGGTGAGCTATCTCAACGCCTACCGCAACTCCTATGAGTACGAGCCCTTCACCTCCGACTATTTTTATACGCGCGCATATTCGTACGATCATGCGGAGTCTGCGGGCAGGGGCACGCTCGTCTCGGCGCGTTACAGCCCGTGGGACGCCTCCTATTCCATCGATAACCTCTTCGACGGGGACGACGCCAACTTCATCCATTCCGACAGATCGGGCATCTCCGCGGAAAATCCCTTCGAAATGACGGTCGATCTCGGCAAAACCGTCCGCGCCAACACGTTTACGATATACGGCGAGCCGTCGCGGCAGTATCAGCCCAAGGATTTTGTGCTGTACGGCGGCACGGCGGCGGACGATCTCGATGTCATTGCGGAGGTGAACGACAGCGCCCGCACGGGAAACAACGTCGTCGTCACCTTCGCGGAACGCGATCTGCGCTACTATAAGCTGATCGTCACCGATACGCACGCGGGCGGCCCCAAATATATCGCCTTCCGACGGACGGAAATATCGTACAGCGTTCTCGGGGGCGCGCTCGTCTCGCCCGACGACGCCCGTCTCACCTACCGCGGGGAGTGGGCGCTTTCGCAGGCGCTCTCCGCCTTCGGGCACGTCTATGTCGGAAAAAACGCGGAGCTCTCGTTTGAATTTACGGGCACGCGGTTTGCCGTGTTCTCCTCTGCGGAAAATTACGGCGCGTTCGAGGTGTATATCGACGGCAAGAAGGTCGGAACGGCGGCACCGTCCGCGTCCGGCGCGTGTGCCGTCGCATACCTTTCGGAGGAACTTTCGGCGGGCGCGCATACCGTCACCCTGCGCGGCAGCATGAATGTGGACAGCCTCGCTTTTTGGGCGTAAAACAAGCGCCGCGCACAGCATTTGTATCTGTAAAAAAGCAAAGGGGAGCCCGATGGATCATCGGGCTCCCCTTTGCATGTCAGAATGCAAGAGCTTTCTGCGGCTATCCCTTAAAGGCGTTCTCGGCAGGAAGGTGAGTTTTCCGATTTATATTGCAATTTCGTCCTGTTCATGTTATAATGATTTCACATAAGTAAGGTGTTTGCATGTGTCGTTTGCACAGGAAAGGAGGGGGAATTATAATGAAAAAAATTTTAGCGCCGGTCATCTTTATAATTTCTTGCGCAATTGTTGTATTGACAGGCTGTGCACAAGATCCGTATAGAGATTATGTTGCAAGCGGTCTTGCGGTAAAGCAAATGGAATTTGATTATGACGATATGGATAATTTTTCATTCGGATATAACAAAGCGGAGCTTTTTACAGATTATCGGGAGTATCTGAAATATAATTTTGACCTGCCTTATACGGAAAGCTATTTTGAGCAGAATAACTTACTTGTTTTTTCCGTAATGTGTAATTCATCCGACGGTATGGAGTTTAGCGAGGTTTTGCAGGATAATCATAAACTTTTCCCGTTATTTTTTCGCAATGAGATCAAAGACGGCGACCCCGTTACGGACGATATAATCGTTTTATCCTACTATGCTGAAGTATCCAAAAACGAAGATTACAGCATAGGGGAAATAATTTACAGATACAGGTAAATTAAAAAATCAAACACATCAGAAAACGGCGGAGCAAAAATGCTCCGCCGTTTTTTGGCGCCGATTGAGTGACTTTGTACGAACTCAAAGAGAAGGAAGAAGCAGATCGGGATTGCTCCTCGACCTGCCTTTCTATATCTTCCACATACGACTTTGAAAAACGTTCCGTGGAGAACCGTTCTTGAAAGTTGTATGTAATGACCATATGGTCGCCGTACCAGATAACTTCACGGATAAATGTGTTCACGAGCAGCTTGCGCATCTTTATGTCGTCCGGATCTTCAAAAACTTTGGAAAGAAGGAATTTTTCGATTTCCTCCGCGCTGACATGCGCATAAGATTTTTGAGCCGCCTTATTGATTTCTATCTCTAATTCGTTGAGTTCTGCCTGCAAGCTGTTGAGCCTGTCCTTCGTAAAATCGGTGATGATACCCTGTTCGATGGCTTTTACGATATTGTCCGCCGCTTTCTTGGCGTCGTCCCGCTTTTTAAGCAGAATTTGTAAGCCCGAATCGTCTTTCATGATTTTTTCGTGCTCTTTGACTATTGTTTTCGCAAGCCTTGTTATAAGGCTGTTGCGTTGCAGCATTGCAAGCGTAGCCTGAATAACGTAATCTTCCAGTACTTGCTTTTTGACGGCCCTGCAATCGCAATCTTCTTGCTTGCGGCGTTTTGAAAGGCAGGAATAGTAATAATGAATTTCGCCCGTCTTGCTCGTGCCGCTCTCGCCGACCATTCTGTGCTTGCATTTTCCGCAGATGAGCTTTCCGGAAAGTATGTAGTCGAATATTTCTTTCTTACGCCCCGGCGCGTTTTTGTTCTCTTCGTTGATGGCATCCACTTGCATCCACAACTCCTTTGAAATGATTGCGGGGAAAACTTTGTCGTAGTCTTCGCCTTTGTGCGTTACGATACCCGTATAACGTTTATCATGCAAAATTTTATATACAAATTTATGTGTGATAAACTTTCCGTTCTTGCGGCGAAAGCCTTTCTCTTTGAGTTCATCCGCAATCGTCTGCGCCTTGAAGCCCTGTGCGTACTTTTGGAATATAGTGCGGACGACTTCGGCTTCCGCTTCGTTGATGTGATACTTTTTGTCTTTCAAGTCCCATCCGAAAATATCCTTTCCGCCGGTGGCATTACCTTTAAGCCAGCTTTCCCGCAAGCCTCTGTTTACTTTTTGTTTCAAGTCCTCCGAAAAGTATTCGTTAAAACCTTCGATGACGGCGAGGAACAGCTTTCCTTCCGGCGTGTCGGGAATATTCTCCATAGCCGAGATGAGCTCCACGCCGTTGTCCGTCAGCTTCTTTCGGTTGACGACTGACTCATACTTGTTACGCGCGAATCGGTCAAGCTTGTAAACGATGACCACGCTCCATTGGGCTTTTTTACTATCGCGCAGCATTTGTTGGAATGCCGCGCGGTTGTCGTTCGTCCCCGTGGTGGCCCTGTCAATATATTGATCCACCACGAGGAGATCGTTTTTCTCCGCGAACTGTTTGCAGACGCGGACTTGCCCTTCGATAGACTGTTCGGTCTGACTGTCAGATGAATATCTGGCGTAAATGACTGCTGTTTTCAAAATTGATACCTCCGAGGTTTTTTGCTCACATTGTACACCTTTACGGCAGGGAATAACAGGCACGACGGGCGTACAATACCCATACGGTTTCCAAGGCGACCGCAGATCAACCGTAACGAAAGCGGTACATTTCCGGTACACTTTTGTACCTTTCGGCGCAACCGAAACGGGAGAGCAAGGGCGCAGTCTGTCAAAGGTCTGCCCCATGGGGACGCGCAGAAATTTTGTTGAGGGAAGCATCTTTACACTCTTTCAAAATTGCTGCGCGCCTTTGACAGACAAAGCCGCTCTCCCAACATTCCCAAGCCGAAAGGTACGAAAAAGTACAGTGAGTTGCTAAATTGTCAACAAGAGTTGCGGTTTGTTGGGGTTTATTAACGGCAGCGTTGGTTGCAAATAAAGCGGCGATGTGGTAAAATGAAAGCACAAACAAGCGGGGACGCTTCATATCACGGAAATAGGAAATGTTTTTTGACTGTGGGAATAAAGATCAGCGGAAGTAGTCGGGCGCGCCGCGCCGGGAATTAAAAATACGACGAAATAACCGGGTTGACCGTGACTGTCAGGCAAGACGGACGAGAAATCGTCTGTCCTCTGTCTGCGGTCACGGTCTTTTTTTATTGTTTTGAAATTAGGGACAGGTTTTGTCCATGTTTGCCTGTATGCTGTAAAAGGAATTCGGAGTTAGTGCCGCGATATGACACTGATTGTCGGTATGATACAGAAAAAACTTTTTCAAATACGTCAAAATGTGTCGTATTCGGGTGGTTTACTATCCGTGAAAGAAAAAAGTTTGTGAAATGTTACGTTCAGACCGTTGACTTTCAGAACTTTTTGT